>MKSX01000011.1 GCA_001897445.1 Alphaproteobacteria bacterium 33-17
GACCAAGAAATCATAGATGAGTTTTTGAGCACTTACTTGCCAAAAAAAGAGTAGGAATACTACTTGTTATTTTTACCTAACCAATCATCCCAAGATATCCAACCTTTGTTTTTATAATGTCGACAGGGCTTAAAAGGTATATTATCGGGTTTATATCCTGATTTACAATACTGTAGCCATTGAGTTTTAGTTTGCAAACCCAAAGCTCTAACGAATTTACGAGCTTCTTCAAATGATAAATATACCTTCAAAAATGAAGCTACAGTATATGTTCCGAGCCAGTCCCCCCAGTTAACCCAACCTTTATTGCGATAAACATGATCTGGTTTTCTTGGTATATTAGGCGGCACTTGATTAGATTTACAAAACAATCTCCATTCTTGAATTGATTTCAATTTTAAACTTTGAGCAAAGTCTCGAGCTTCTTCAAATGACAAATAAATAATGTTAAAATTAGCTTCTCTGAATGTACCGAGCCAATCTCCCCAAGATATCCACCCTTTATTTTTATAACTATCTTGAGGTTGAGCTGGTATATCATGTGGCTTTAATCCGGATTTACAATAATCTTTCCATTCTTGAACCGTTCTCAGTTTAAGAGAACGTACATAATCTCTAGCATCTTCAAATTTTTGCATTTTTCTTAGCTGATCTGCTATTCTACCAGTACCTAACCAATCACCAGAAGATACCCAGCCTACGCCTTTGTAAGTTCTAGATGGTTTCGCAGGGATATTATTAGGTTTTTTACCACTTTTACAATATAATAACCATTCTTTATGGCTTTTTAAATTTAATGCATGAACTATCTTTCTAGCTTCATTAAAAGGTAAATATTCCATATAAATAGTTGCAATAGAATTAGTACCAAGCCAGTCGCCAGTAGATATCCATCCTACATTTTTATATGCTAAATTCGGATTTTTAGGAATGTTATTAGGCATCAAATCCGTATTAGTAAATCTTTTCCATTCATGCCATGAATTTAATTTCAATCTTCTCGCAAACTCTCGTGCTTGTTCAAAAGGAAGCCATGGGGTTCTTACCCTACTTATGATTTGGTCAAAGAGTGTTTCTTTTAATTTATCTTCATAACCTTCAATAGTTATAAGGTTTTGGATATTTAATATAGGTGATATATTGCTAATTAATCTTTCGCCTTTCCCCACCTTGATTTTTGTTATTTCGTCAAATATACGTTCGTCATGCGAAGCAAGCGCTCTGATTATACTGATTAAGTTTGAAAACTGGTTAGACTCAAGAATATCCTCTAAATTATCTTCCTTTTTATGAAAAATAGGAACTACAATATAACCTATCTTTTTATCTTTATGGTTACTTCGTCTCAGTGCTCTACCTGTTGCCTGAACTATATCTATTCTCGAGTTTTTAGGATCACAAAAATACACAATATCAATAGCAGGCACATCTATACCTTCAGTTAAGCACCTTGCATTTGTTATAATTGAGCGATCGTGACTTATAAACTCCTTAAGTAAAATATTACGCTCATTCGTACTCATTGAGCCGTTTATGTGGTATGAGTGTATACTATTATCCATATTTTGATGTCTTGTTACAAAACTTTTGGCTTTTTTTACAGATGAGTGGAATGTTATCGCATGATTTGCGTTATACTTATCCATAAATTTCTTTAATGCATAATTATTGGCAATTTCATCAATCGTATCATCTTCTGTTGTAAAATACCTTTTTTGTATGGCGTCAGATATTTCTTCATCATCTACCCCAATTGCCACAATTTGGTAATCGACCAGTATGTTCTTATCGATAGCTTCCTTAAAGCTCATGCGGTAAAACTCTTTTCCGAATATATCAAGATTACTCATATCGTATAAATAGTTTACAGCATCTGGAGACTTTTCTTTTAAACTAGCGCCCAAAACCCTTGGGGTTGCTGTCATATAAAGACGTTTACTTACTTTTATATTATCATCTGAATGTATCAAGGTATGTTTGGATAACTTACTACCTGATGTTTTGTGTGCTTCATCGCATATTGCTAAATCAAAGTTAAAGTCTAACAATTTGGCGGCTATACATATAGCTTCCAGGCTTTGATATGTAGAGTATATAATAAGGTGACTTTGATTTTTATTTAAGAAGCTTTCAATTTCTTTGGAATCAGTAGTAACTTTACCGCCGATTTCATATATATTCGTGATTAAGGTATCGCTTGATTTATCAATATCTTTCTCGGAGCATACACATAAATATGGTATGTATTCATTTTGATTAGAAGAATATTCATGCTTAACCTGTCTTAGTAAAGCAAGGGATGGCACAAGTACTATTGTTCTTTTTGCACTTAACCTTTCTTTTATCCATAATGATATGAGAGTTTTACCAGTACCGCACGGAAGTATTAACTGACCTCTGTTTGCCGATTCAAACTCACTTGCTACTTTATCAATAATCTCAAGCTGATAATCCCTTGGCTTTTTGACCTCTTGCTGTACCTTCTGACCTTTTAATAATAAACTCATATTATCAAAAGTATGCTCTGATATGTCTAGTAAATCACTAAGCCCAATAAACCTAAGCTTATTTGCTTTCTTACTCAGTGAATGGCTATCAATACCAGATACATTTGAAAAGATAATAAACTTGTCGGCTTTATCACCATCTGCAAATAAATTGGCAAGTTTATCTCTTGTCCATGATATTTTTGAGTCTTGATCTGCTCTAAACTTACACTGAACAACGGTAAGCTCCCCAAGAGAATCTTCTAATATTAAATCTATGCCATGGTCTTTTTTACCTAAGCTTAGTTTAGTTATTATATGCGTGGGAACTTCATTAAAAAGCCATACGCTTTTGTATTCATTTTTGTAGCTTGGGGAAGTTAGAAAATATAGTTTAGCAAACTGTTCAAATAACTTACCTTTATCTTGGTTGTTTTTGTTAAACCATAAGTAAGTATCATTCCAAGATTTAACGTTTTGAATTATGGGGTAAAAATCTCCACCCAGGGTATTATCTGGCATTTTAAGCAACTCCTTGAATTTTAAGAATAAACTATAGAAATCACCATATTGCAAAATATGGCGATCGGGGAGTTCGAAAAACCGCTACTACACGGCCGCGACCTTTTTAGTCGTGAGACCTGGACATAAGGTCGCCTCCCCGACCATAATTCAAGGAAGCGACATCTTTGACGGCAGATGACCACCGGTAGTAGATATAAGGGTTTTCGAAGCCCTAGGATAGCTTACCTATCCATTAAGCGAAAGATAGTCTATGTGTTTTTAATACTCAAGAAGAAATTGGTGACTTTAACATTTACGAAGCAAAATTTATCTCATTTTACTAAAGTTTGGTTAACAAGGTATTAATGACATGCGAATACGTTAATAAATCGTTGGTAAAAAATATTTTCTATATAAATCAATAACTTAATAGCATTTTTTCACTAAGTAGCAAATTAATAATGCAATTATGAGTTGACTGTAATTTTAAACTCATTTATCAATCATAATCTAAACAAAATCATAATAGGATAAATTTAATTTACATTTAATTAAAAAAGGTAAGAAAAATGTCAAGAGACTCATCACTGAACAATAATACAGCTTCACAAACCTCTGAAATAATAAGACGTTGGGCCCCACAAATTGAAGCAGAAATAAATAATAATAACCAACCAGTAAACCAGGGACAAGTTCCAACTAATAATAATTTACAAGCTATACAAAATGCCCAAAGAAACGCTTCACTTGAATTAGATAGAATTAACAGATTATACGAAATGAACAATAAAATTAAAAAACTTCCTCATTTAATACATTTAATTTTAAAACAAAACGTTACAGATTTAGAGATAAAAGAATATGTACAAAGCAATGACTTGATAGAATTTCTACAAAAACCATTTATAAGTTTAAAGATTATTGCAGAAATAATGTATAAAAATAATCCAATTCTAAAGCAAAAATATGAAGAATTTATAAAGAGATCTAACGAGGAAGCGCATAATGATGACTCATTAAGTGCTTCAGATTTACGCTATTTTCATGAACATACTACAATAAATCTGTATTTTGCTTTACTGTTTCTTAAGAACTGTATTTTGCTTTACTGTTTCTTAAGAAAAGTAATATTGCCAATAGCGTATATAATGAACTTTTGCCAAATCAAAATAAAAGTAGCTTAATTTTTGCTGCTAACTTATCTTATCAAAAATATCTATATGATAAATTTTTTAAACCTAATAAGATAGAATTGTTACAAGAAGTAACAGCTGAAATAAAACCTGTTACTTTTAGTAACACAATTTTTTCTCAGCCCTTTGAAGATAATCTTTTGATTGGTGTTTTAAGTGATATTAGCAATATAGTGGAATATAGAGGGGTTTCTGAATCTTTAGAGGCTCAAGGTTACAAACTAGAAAAACTAAAAGAATTACATGATGGTGCTAATAAGACGCATGTAAAGAGAGTGTCTGCTTTACCAGGTTTATTATATCTTGCATTAAGAAATCATAGTCTGCCAGAAATTAAAGAATATATTATTGAAAATAAATTAGAAAAATTTTTACAAATTCCTTTTGTAAATTTACATATGTTAATTGATATGGCATCAGATTTATATGCAAAACCTGATATTAAGAAAAAATTCCAAGAGTTTATCAACCTTTCCAATGCAAATTTATTGAGTAAAGATCAAATTATCACCAACAGTGATAATAAAATACATTATTTTCATAAATATACCTCTGTAAATTTATATATTGCTTTATCTATTTTAAATAAAGAACAACTAGCACATAATTTATATAGCGAATTATTGCCTCAAAAAGATAACAATAATGGTACAATAAGTTTTTCATGTAATTTAGTATACCAAAAATATTTGTATGAAAATTTTCTAATTAAGGAAACAGGCTTTTTTGGCCTTAGACATCATAGTCAAGTAAAGTTTAACGGATCAGAACTGGCATATCCATGTAATGAGCTGCTTATAGTATGTGCATTTGAAAAATTTAAAACTATGAATCTAGAAAAAATCAATTTTATTGAGGCAAGCGGATATAATATTGAAAAATTAAACAGCCTAGTTGTTGAGGATTTTTTTATTAAAATACAGGATCATAGTCTTATTTCAAAAATGATAGAATTATTTGAATTTTCAAAAGATGAAAAAGCAAAAATTACTCAGCTACTACTTAAAGCCTTGAACTTACAATATGATACATTTTGGAAAGAAATTTTAGAAAGGAATAATTTAATTCATGATATTTTATCTCAAAGACTTATAAATGCTAATGATGATGAGCAAAAATATAAGAAGTTAAAGGATAAATATGCAGATAAATTTTATAATTTACCGAAAGAAACAAGTAAGGTCAAATTAGAGATAGGTCAGGATGTATGGTGTGAATTTAAAGCCGGTATGAGTAGTATTCACTCTACAGAATCAATTAAGGAGTTAAAGGCAGTTAAAAATGCAGGGTCATACATTAATGAAGTTAAGTTCAAACTAATATTTACTTCTGATTCAGTTGAATTATATAATATTGCATTAAACTATCATCTTTCTTTGAGAAATTGTAGAGTTATACTTAAAACATTATATCAAATTAATCAAATTTTGCCATCGCCTAACCTAAAGGAAATGATGAGAGCTGTTTATAATCATGTGGATAGATTAAACACTGAAAGAAAGCAAGTCATTGGTCATTTTTCTAAAATGAAAGCTCATAAATTTATTGAAGATATTAAATATAATAAATTGAAACAAGCTAAGAAAACTTCAAAATCTCAAATTGAAAAAACCTGTGCATCTTTACACAATTTAAGTAACTTTCTTGTTAAAGATAATGCTGCAAAAATTATAAGTGCATTCAATCGAAAAGCCAAAAATGATGTTGAGGCGGAAGAATTTTTACCTATTACATTTGATAAAGATATGCTTGAGAACGTTTATGCTGCCGATAATACATGTATCAATGGAACTCAAAATTCCAGTCCAATTAATGCTCAGGAAACTAATTATAATTCAGGTACAAATAACAATAACAAATCAACCGATAATAAAGCAGATAATAACTCTGATAATTTAGCCTCATCTAAAAAGTTTTCAAATAAATTTAAACAATTTTTAATTTTTGAGTTATTAAGCTCTAACTATTCAAATATTAACGAATTCAAGATAAGCGTAGAACATTTGGATTTCTTAAATTATATAGAGAGAAACGGACAAATTCAACGTTATAATTATGATATTAAATCTAGGCAGATAGCGTTAGATTCCACTGAAATTACAGATAAATTGAACAAAAGTCAAATTATGCAAATTGGCTACGTAGATCAAGCTCTAAATCCTCTCAATACTGTGGGCTTTCATAATACTATTATACGTTTAGAAGAAGTGAAAAGCATTATAAAAGTTATTAAGGATTTTTCTATTAAAGCAGAAGGTAGTGCTAGTACTGCCTATACCCAGGGATGGATATGGAATGAAGAAAATATTAAGTATTCGGATGTCGTTAACGTAGCCAAAGGACTAAATAATCATTATTCAAACGTTGCAGAAAAACTATGGAATAAACATGAATTGTATAGTTATGTAGTTCGTTGCGATGAAAATGGCGATAAAATAGATGAAAAAGAAAAAGCTAAAGCTAAATATTCAATTAATCTTGTTGCCATAGCTGCTATTTTCCATAACTATACATTTTTAAATGATTATAGAAGAAAATGTGACTTTAGTAATAGTGCGTATGTACAGTTTGATCAACCTTTAAATGATCTTGAAATGAATATCATGCATTATGCAGCATATTGTGGAAATTTAGACTTAATTAAATCTGTAATTACACCTACTAATATTAATTCAAAAGATATATTTGGTTGGACTCCAATATTTTATGTTTTAGCAAGCGCAAGATCTTCTCAGGAAAAATTAGAAATTTTAAAATATTTGCTTAATGAGAAAAAGTTTAAAATTGCATTTCCTGCAAATAACGAACAGAATGCTGAGCTAAAAAATCCTGAAGGTTTACCATTAAAAGCTAATGTTGACGTTTTTGATATTTTTGGTATATGCCCCCTTGCCATAGCTTCTGCAACTTTAGAGCATAATCAAGCTAGTTCTGAAATTTATGATTTAATTAATAATGCTGTTGAAAATCAACAGGCGTATATGCTCAAACACAAAATTGAAGCTTTTGATACGCTGAGAAATATTGGAACTAATTTACACGCAAATCATTCTGATGTATCAGCAGAAAAAACGAATTTGGGCAAAACAAAGGCATTATTTAAAAATTTTGGTGTATATACTGCCAGAATAGCAGTCTTTACAGCGAGACAAGTTACTAAAACTGCAGCTTATGTTACTGAGAGTGTTACAGATCAATTTACTAGTAATGTTCAGGCAGATCTTTCACATTTTTTAAAAAGCTACGACCATATTTATACTATGTATCATGATAAAGACGCAAAAGAGGTAGACAAATTAAACGCTCTAAAAAATTTAAAAAATAATATGGAAAAGATTCAGAATGCAACACCTTCTGAATTAAGAAAAAGTCGTAAATTTGGTTATATATCTCAAAATTATGCTATAGGTTTTAGACCAATTGCAATAGCTACGAGTATGGGTAATATTGATATTATTAAAAAGCTTGTTTCTGATATAGTAGAAAAAGATGCAAATGGTACAATTATTCAGACAAATCGCAATAAAGGAACGGATCTGTATAATATATTAAAAAGAAATATACATTCGAGTTCTTCTGCTGGTAATGTCTTCGGCGATATGATTTCTCCTCTATATATATCATTTTATAAAAACTTTGTGCAGAGTGTCTTATTTAAGCATAAGGTTCAAATTATGGAGAGTCTTGAAAATGAAAAGAAAAAAGTTGAAGACGACAATATTTTGACTCCGCTACAAAAAACTAATAAGAAAGGCAAGATAGATGTTATAATCGGATTTTTAATGAATATTGCTGAGCAAAATATTTATTCTGAAATCAATACCCACATTTTAAATAGAATTTCAGAAACAAATATGACGCTATCTGACAGAATGTCCTTAATGAATGACATTAACTTAGGTGGTACATCAGCAAGTTCAGCTATTGAAAATGGTGAATTTGGTTGCTCTCTGCTTATGATGGCTTTGTTAAGTGGTAATTTAAACGGGTATACTAATCAGCATAAAAACTTTATCAAAAAATTGCTGGATAATGGCGCAAATATGTTTACACTCTGCCATTTGCCAGAGATTATGGAAGTTTATCTACAGATTATTTATCCTGAAATATATGCAAATTTATTGGAATATAATAAATTTTATAAAGAACTTAATAGAACTAAAGATAATGAAAGAATTAAGATATCTCCATTTATGTTTGCTTCACTATGTCCAAATGCTCAGGTAATTGATATATTGTTAAACCATTTGAAATCTACTCAAGTTAGAGAAAATGATCAGTTTATAGGTCATTGTGTTAGAGATATAAGTATAGGTAGAGGCGATTTTAATAAAATGTTCTTGCCTAAGTTAATTGCTAATACTCAAAGAAGCACGTATCCAAATCTTACTACAGAGCTTCCTCTTCCTATGGAAAATCATAAAGACTGGTTATTTACTCCTAACAATTTGGATATATCAATGAACATAAACCATATGTCATTGATAGCATTATTACAGCCTGAAAATGCTAAAAAAGTTATGTATTCGTTCAGAGAGTTAGTATTTAGCTATATTAATGATCTAAAGGTTAATATTCAATCACGAGATCCTAGAAACAATAAAAATGAGCAGAAGAGAAATAAAGAGGCTCGAAGACATATATTGAAAGCTTTCTTAGTTGATCCAGCTATTATTGCACGTGACTTTGAAACTTTAAAATTTGTATCTTCAAAATATATAGCTAATGGTTTTGTACTTAATTTGAGCAAAATATGCCAAAGAGCCAATGAAATTAAAGGTCTTGCAAGAAATTATGACGGTTTTAAAGGTGAGTTCATTAACAGTGTAATTGTTCCTAATAAGGAAATTATGAATTGTTTTTATTTGAGTTCTGTTGATGCTATCGATGATGAAAAATTACATGAACTCAAAATTAGTTTTGGAAGAGGTGATACTGTAGAACCCACAACTACAATGTTAAACTCTATAAAATATCTAGCTCTAATAGAACCCAATGAACTTGAAGTAAAGGCACTTGAAAATCTTTTAAGAATTAATTCTCAACAATGTATTAATTTACTTGTAGTTCACAGTCAATTTATAGATATTAGTCTTTACGAAAAAATGGCTGAAAGACTTTTAGAAATTGTTTCTAATATTAATCAGCCGGGTGTAAACGATTTTAAAAATATTTTATATATTTTAATGGGCAACATAGAAAGAATTGATGAACAAATCCGAGAAGGAATTATAACTTATAGTGAAATTCATAGTGATATTTTAGACTGTAAAAACGTTATGGATACTAAAGTATACAAAGCATGGTATGAATATATATATTCTAACTTCATCCCTAATACTGCTCAAGAAGCATTAATAATAAATATTAAGGATGAGGAAATATTAGTAACGATTAAAGATAAGCTTGTTGCCAAACATGTTAATCCGCTTCAATACTTGCTTTTAAGAAATAAAGCAGTAAAGGTTAAAAACCTTTTAAGTCAGTTGCAGGTGGATAACCCAGAAAATCAGGCTTCAATTGATAATCAAAGATTAGTTATTAAGGCATTAGCTGAAAGTCAAACAGATGAGCATTATAGTTACAATCCACTTTATATTGCAGCTAGAATAGCTGATGCTGATTTATTTAACTTACTAAGTAAAGATATACCTACTAGTAATTATATGTATCATGAAAATTTATATACAACTATTAAAAGAATAGATGCAAATATGGATATTAAGGAAGACGTTAAAAAACAGTGGACTATTATTCGTAATAAGATGATAGATGCAGTTGTTGAACATAACCAAGATGGCCAAATTAGCACAATCGATAGTAAGATAAAGCGTTTATATAAATATTTATGTAGTCATGCTTCAGTTCATGAAAATACTAATGAAAGAATAAAAAGCTTAGTAAATGCAATACTAATGGTAATATACCAAGGTAATTTTAGCAAAGATGATATTAAGAATATTGTAATGTTTAATATTAGAGATTTTGAATTCTCATTAAATGGCAATAAACGAAGCGATATTAATACAGATGTACTAACTTTATTAAATCAAATGCCTAAGATAGACATACTTTGTGATGGTAGATATATATTCCATGGAGATATTCAGGAAATTAAGCTTATCGATCTTATGATGTTAGTTTGTGACAGTAATATAATTAGACAATATCTTGGTCTAATAAGGCATAACAATACACAAATATTAGATTCAGAAATATTTTCAGGTTATAGTAGTTTAATTAAATTTTTAAGAGACTATGCAACAAAAAGCAATCTTTGTCAAATACCTGAGCATATGCACGAGCTTGATATTAAAATAATAGGAGACGATTTTTCTGAACACAATATTTCATATAGTAAACTTATGATGCTTATTTCGGATCCTACTTTACATAACTTTGATGATAATAAATATTATGCTTTTCATTTAATAAAAGATTTGGCAAAGCGTTTTTCAACTCTTGCTGCTGATAAATTGGCTCCTAATCAAGAAGGCGAAGAACTAGATACTAACGGATTTGTAGGTTTTTGTATGGGTACACATTCATCTTTATCATCGCTTTATAAGAAACCTAAATTTTCTCAATCTAATTTATATAATGCTTCTATTAATAAAAGTTTGCAAAATTATTTCTGCAATGATGTAATGCCGTATATTACTATATTATGGAAAAGTTTTATAAGTAACTATAATGCGAAGTTTAACACTTCTTACTCTGTTGAACTTCCTGAAAAAATTCATGAACAGCTTAAAATGATAAATAGCGAAATGGATAAAGTCAGTAAGAAATATCCATTAGATAAGCTTAAAAATGGTTTTAGATCTCAGGAAGATGGTAAAAATAATAATAATATAAATAAAGGTAAAAAATAATGATGTGGTATGTGTGGATGGTAGTTAAGGTATGTGGTGCGGTAATATGTGCATATTTTGCGTATAAGATATTAGCTGCTGCATATCGCAAGGCGTCACCACGCATCAAGAGATTATTTAACCGAATTAAGCAAAAACTAAAGGGGGATGATAGATCCCCCATCAAACCCAAATATAAAGAAGTAGAGGAAGAAATGAGAGACGTAACAGTAAACCCGGATGAGTTTTACGTATCAACACCTGCAGCTGTTAAAAGTAAGGTAAAGCTCAAGGACAAGAACGAAATATCAGATGAAGAGTTTGCAAGGCAATTAAATGAAAAATATGAAAATGCCCGAATTGATTTTGAAAATACTAAAAGAGAATATGAGGCAATTAATCAAGAACACTTACGCTTAAATGAAAGGCTCAGAAGCAGGATAGCAGAGTTATTGCCACTATACAGGTTAGATGTAGGACAAAGAGAGTGCAAATACTTTGGACAAAAAGAAGAGTATGGACTTGAGGGCGGCATAAGAGGCGTAATGATGAAAAAGGCTGTTGCAAATTTGATCAACCACAATTTATACTATTTAGACCTGAAGAGAGAAGTAAAATTATATTTAAAGGAAGTGCAGATTGCTTTAAGATCTGAAAACATCGAGATTACTAAAGAGCAGCTTAAAGCAATTAAAGATAAGGTATACGCAGCTAAAAATCAGCATTCAATTACCAAAGGCTTTTGGTTTGTGGATATGATGGCAGAGGAAGTTAAAAAAATCCCTGAATGCAGCCAGCATGAAGCAAAAATTGCTCAAATTACAAAATATTACATGCATAATCCATCTGAAGAAGTATTTGAGGGCAGATTAATTGATACTATGGCATTAATCATGTGTGCACCAAGCAAAAGAAAATTATCTCTGTATGATAAGTATGGATTTATACGAATTTTTAATAACTTCAATACTTATGATCCTAAGTATTTCAGGTTATTTGTTGAATGGAGTGCGTTGATGAGTTATCAGCTAGACGAATTTAGGAAGATAGCTGCGGATGCTGAAGCTAGAGGTGAAGAACCTGACTTTGGACCTACGGTAACCAGCTTTCCAGAAGGCGTAACAATTGACTACACCAAAACTTTAGGAGATTTTTATAAAGGTAATCCAATTATTGTAGGTATGCCAGATGTAGATAATTATGATCCAAACGATATTGGTTACCAGTATGCGAAATATAATTTGTTCGCCTTAATGGATATATACGGTAAAGATTTTATTGAGGATACAATTAAACGAAAAATAAGGAATTATGGAGAAAATCTTGATATAGATACTAATCAATATTATTACTACGAAAGACAGGTATTTACCCTTGATGAGTTAAACCCACGGACTCGGATGACAGATCAGTGGAAGTATGAACAGGCTATTGAGCTTGCAGACACTGAGAATATGGCAGATGAGATTAGAGGTCATGAGAAGTTTTTGATTGGCGTGACCACAATATATTACCCAATGCAGAAAAACCGTTTAGAGACTGCGCAGTATATACCTTCCTGGAAAATGCTTAACGACCCTTCAGCAAACGTTCCTTCAAAGTTCCAGTATAAGCTTACCAAGCCTATGAGAGAGTTTTATAAAAAGCTTCCTTTAGATCCTATACGCCGTATGAAAGTGTTAAAGCACGCTGCAATTAAATGGGCAGCTGAGGAATCATTCCCGATACTAATTCAAAAAGGCACGGATTACATCAAAGATATAACCATACTCAATACGGTGTTTGACTGTATGGTACATACAATTAAACTTGCTAAACAAAATAACGCATCTGAAGAAGTACTTCAGGAAATGAGAGATTTATACGCAGAATCTGTACGTGAGTCATTTAGGGTAAGGTTTTTAGTATCATCCACAGTATGTAATATGTACCTAGAGAGACTGGTCGAGATTCCAGGAATCACACCTGATCTTACGCATTTATTATTCGATATAAGCCTTGAGACTAAAGAAGCAGATATGCCATATCCAATCAGTTCTTTAGGGCAGATTGTTGGAACAAATCCGCATGGTATTAAACTGATCTATGACTTTATAACCCAGAGGGGTCATTTTACTGAAGCGCAGATCAACAAGTTTAAAAACAGTAAGTTTTTAGACAAAGCTACCTTCCAGCTTGATAGGTTTGCAGATCTTGGAAGTATTTTTTATAGTCAGGATTTCTTTGGTGTCAATATAGGGCTGCTTGATCCTGACAAAGATACTGACGCAATTTTTGAATATACTCCAAACGGTTATGGTGAAGGTTTAGATATTATCCTGAATAATAAGTTTTTCCCAACGCCTAATATGGATAAAAAACTTTTAAATACTACAATAGGATGGCAGGTATCGTACTTAAAAGATAATTTCCGCATAGGTATGAATGAGGATGTACTAAGGCGAAGTCCATTATATTCACTTACTGAAAGAGATAACTCCTATTTCAACAGTATGGTTTATGGTGGCTTTGCTGCATATTCAAGGCTTAACCTTATGGTATGTTCAGCGATTGCAACTGGTAAACACGAACTGGTTAATAAGCTACTTACGTACGCTGAAGACAAAGATAAGGTAATGGGTCATTTATTCAACCTTGATGCAGTGCTGCTCAGGATTATCCGCCACAAAGACTATTCTATGTATTATAAGTTTATAGGTCATATTCTTACCAATGCTGAAAAAGGCAGATCTACTGTTACTTCTAGCTATATTATGGCAACCATCAGAGAAGGCTTAAACCATGCGATACATTTTGATAATGCAGAAGCAGTGTCGTTTATCCTAAAGTTCATGCATCAGGACAGAGTTAAAAACCTTGCCCTTCAAAGTCTTGTTGCTCATTGTTTTGCAAATACAGTGAGTGAAGGTGGAGAAGTTAGTTTTGCAAGGTTTATAGAGCTTGTCGCAGATGATATAATAAAACGCAACAAGCCTAAAGCTTTATATATGTTACTTGCGGAATATCCTGAATACCACATTAACATTTTACCAAAGCTTAGAGGCAGAATAAGCCCTGAGAACGTGGATCTTCTTAATGCTGTTGCTAAAGCTGAGTCATTATTTGGTTTAAATCAAAAGCAAAGACTTGAGCTACTCCTTAAAGAGCAGTACAAGGATGAAGCAAAAATGCTATTACTATCAAGCAGACTTAATAACGCTGAAGTATTTGACAATTGCTACAGAGTGTTCATGAGCGCTTTAAAAGGCTTTATAGCTGACAGAACAATAGTTGAGACAGCAACTGTGGCTTTACTTAACCGTATGGAAAGTCTGGATCTTACTAAAAATGATGACAAAGTACAGTATAAATATATTGTATCGCTTATCCTTAATTTAAAAGGCACATTCCAGCATATGCCTCTTGCTGTAACAAGTATAAATGCATTACTTGAAACAATGGATAAGAAAATGAAGTCTATGTTTACACGAGAGAAAGTACAGGAAGAAAAGAATGTAGTTACTCAGGCAGCTTCTGCTATATATTCATTTTACGCTACTTTCGCGAAAATTCAGCCTAAAGCAGAGCCTTATGAGGTGCTACTTTCTAAAAACATCACTGATCTTGTGTTAAATGAAGTTGAAGAGTTTGATCTAACCCTATCATTTAACCCACCATCCCAACCCTCCCTCAGAGAAAGAGAGGAACTAAGACGCAACGCCTTGACACATGAAATGGCAGAGGATGTAAATAATCAAATTGCCGCTGTAAATGAACCTTCTAATCTGGAAGTCAGTACACAACAAGTAAATATTCAAAGCCAAACCTCTCTTAGAGAAACCGAAGAGCTAAGACCCTTAACACGTGAAATGGCTCAAAACGTAAACTAACCATTTGTAAGGATCTATTTCATTAAAATAATAATGGAATAGATCCTATTGTGCTGATCTGGGGGCATAATTGGGGGCATCTGCAATACATCTCAAAACAAAACATCATATACTTCAAGGCTACATCAATACAATATGGACGCCTTTCTCGCCAGATTTTTCCTCCCTTTTCAATAAATCCCTGATTTTTATACAAATTCAATTCTAAGATTATTTTTTGCTGCTTTTTATTCAAAAATTTATACATAAATTTAATTAACCTGTATATAATCCACCAAAAATTAGGATTCGTCCTTTTTATTTCTTCAACTTTATAGAGAAAAATAATGATGTGGTATGTGTGGATGGGAGTTAAGGTATGTGGTGCGGTGGTGTGTGCGTATTTTGCGTATAAGATATTGGCGGCTGCATATCGTAAATTATCACCACGCATTAAAAGATTATTTAACCGCATTAAGCAAAAACTAAAGGGGGATGACAGATCCCCCATCAAAGCAAAATATAAAGAAGTAGAGGAAGAAATGAAAGACGTAACAGTAAATCCGGATGAATTTTACGTATCAACACCAGCAGCAAGTATAAACAAGATAAAACTTAGCGAACCTATTACAATTAGAATAGAAGACGTAATTGCAGAAGGTAAACGTAACTACAATCACATGATAACTAATGTTTTACCAAGCTTAAGAATAAGACAAGCTAAATATTATGAATATTATTTACAAAGATTAGCTGCAATTAAACAACAATATAGATTAGATGTGGGAGATGAAAAACCTTTAGCTAATCAAGGTTTTTTTCTTAAAAAAAATAAATTAAAAGCCCCTGTCACAATGGACCCTGGTCTCCCCTTAAGAAAAGGATATGGACTTGAGCCTGGTATAGATAATTTTTCTGAAGGCAGTGCTGTTAGTTCATTATATTCGCACAACTTATACTTTTTAGACCTTAACAGAGAAATACATTATTACACAAAATGTGTAACAAAGTTTTTCTATACACATTTTGGTAAACATATTGGTCAAACTATAATAGACAAAATAAAACAAAAAGCATTTGATGCTGCTGATGCCAATAAAGATACCAAAGGCTTTTGGTTCATAGATATTATGTATAATGAACTGACAAAATATGTAGGCGAGGTAGAGGGCAGAAAAGAAAAGTTTAAACTTTTTACCGAAATGTTTAAATACTTACAGATTATTAATGATGAGCAAAATACATCTTTAATGAAAAATTTTATTCCTGTTGAAAAACTTCGTCATTTAAGAACCATAGACATTATGGCATTAGTTCTAAGCTCACCTGATAAAGCTATGGCTATGGCAGATGAATATGATGGCTTTAATGATATTTTTGAAGAACATACTAAATATGATGAGGCGTTTTTCAAAACTTATTACGAATGGTGCGTAGTAATGAATTATAAGGTTGAAAGGCGCAATAAGATTATAGAAGAAGCAAGAACCAGAAACGAAGAACCGAACTTAGAAAGCACTATAACAGAACTTCCTGCTGATTATGTATATCCATATGAGTATGAACCAGGTAAATTTGCCCAGATTAATCCTCGTGATCCAGTTATGCTAGGAAGCATTTCATATAGCAAAGTATATTTACTTGCAGAAATATTTGATACCAATTTTGAAGATATACTATTAGCAAGCTTTAAAAACAATTCATGTCGCATAGAAGATCATAACAAATGCAATGGATATTTTTTAGATAAAATGACACCGCGTGAACTGCAAAGAACTCATTTATACCGCTTGGGTGAAATGGCTATTGGTAATTACCGCTATCAAGACAAATTAAACAACTGTAAATTTGACGAAGTGGCAAAATATGAAATGCAGTTTGTAGTAGATGAAAGTCAGCTTCACAGAATTTGCATGAATTTTGCTATACTTGACGACATATATAAACATGGGCGTTATGGTGGGGCTGCTACTGGAAGAATCGACTGGAACATTAAGGTAGGATTTTTAGAGAGCTCTTTATATGCACCAACTCTAAACACAGTACATGAAGGCGATGAGGTTCTGCCAAACAGATATCAATATGAGCTTGAAAAAGGATATATTGGCTTTTTCAAAATCCTCCCAAGACAAAATCTTGTTAGCCGCATAGAGATCCTTAAAGAAGTTGCAATCAACTGGACAAAAAATGAGTGGACAGACGAAAGACCTCACAGAGGTACCATGTACATGAAAGACATAACCTTTCTTACAACCGTATTCGACTGCGCAGTACATGCAATAAGACTTGCAAAACAGCAAGGTTATTCTGAAGAAGATCTCAATAAAATGAGAGAATTCTACAAAGAGATGTTATTTAAGTCATTTAAACCAAGATTCGCCTCTTCTTCTACAGTATGTAATATGTACTTAGAAAGACTCATTAAAAAAGACGGTATCAATGAAGATCTCACTAATGTTGTTTTCGACGTAGAGTTTAATGCTGCAGAAAAAGATTTAAAGCATAACATACAAATGCTTTCAAGGGTAATGTCACTTAACCCACATGGTGTGAAGTTAATATATGACTTTGTTACCCAGCGCGGACATTTTACAGAAAAAGAAATTTCTAAAATTAAAAGGAGCAAGCTATTTAGGACTATAGAGGTAGACTCATTATTCGATTATGAGCCTGATATAGTGATACCTGACATATTTGGGGTTAACCTTGCAAGACTTGAGGCTGAAAAAGAAAACTCACCTGCATTTAAATATACTCCAAGTGGGTATGCTGAAAGCCTTCACATATTATTTAATGAAAAGTTCTTACCAAGTTTGCATCTTGATAAGGAAAAATTAAATGAGATTATCGGCTATGGTGTGTCATATAGTAAAGATGCTGTATTTAGGGGCGCATCAAATGAAACATTAGACCGAATAGGCTTTACTGGAATTACCAATATGACAGGATCCTATTTTAATTCTGCTCAGCTTGGAAGGTTCGGAAAATATTCATTACTTAACCTTATGATATCAAGTAGCATAGCAAGTAATAATCAGGAGCTTCTTGATAAGTTGCTTACATATTCTACTAATAAAAACCGCGATTTAGCCCATATTTTTAATTTTGACGCATTACTGATAAGAGCGATTAAGCACAAAGATTATGCTGGCTTTTGGAAGATGGGCGCTAAAATTATTGAAGTTCATGGTGGTCAAGACTCCAACCCTACCTGTGGTGCCTATATTTTAGCAACTATCAGAGAAGGGTTAGATTACGCGATTGCATCGGATGATGTTGAAAGTTTCTCGTTCCTAATGGATCTTATGCATAAAGGTTCATACCATCAAATTATGAGAAGGGCACCAATGAGTATATGCTTCATGGATTCTCGAGAAGAAGTTCAAAACGCAGACTTAACTAAATTTGCTGAAATTATTGCTGATGATATTGTAACACATAACAAGCCTAAAGCATTATATATGTTACTTACGGAATATCCTGAGTATATAGATGCTGTTAAAGCCAGAATTAAAAGTAAATTGACACCAGAGCATGTTGAGTTACTAAATGTTATTGCCAGAGCTGAGTCTATAGCCGATCTGGAGCCAAAGCATGCGCTTGAGATGCTGATCAAAGAAGGTTACAGACCAGAAGTTTCAATGCTACTACTTTCACACAGGCTTGATCATACTCAGTTTTTCCACAACTGTTACAGAATTTTCGATGGAGTTTTAAGTGGAAAGATTGCTACCATAAGCTTTGCTGAAACTGCTGCAAGTACAATGCTGCACAGAATGGACAATCTTGACCTTTCAAGTAGTGATGGTAAAGAACAGTACAAACATGCTGTATCCCTTATTAAAAATCTTAAACTGATGTACAGACAAAATATACAGGCAACAAGGTTGTTTGATAATGTACTTGCTACTATGGATGAGAAAGTAAAGACTAAGCTTAAAAAAGAAGAAATTGCAGAAGAAAAATCTAAGCTTGGTGATTTCTTTGCGCCATTATTACATAAATTTGGTATACAACAACCAAAAAAAGCAACCCTTGTTCAGCCTGAAGTTTATGAAGAGTTTTTATCTGCAAGGATTACAAATCAGCTAGCTATTGTAATCGAACCGTTTGATCTTAGAGTTGACATTCAGTTCAACACACAAGGTCAAACCTCACTCAGAGAAAGAGAAGAAGCAAGAAGAAAAGCCTTAATTGCTCAAAATGTGAACTAAGAACTTAAACAATCCAGCATAGAATACTACTGGATTGTTTAAGCTGATAAATCCATTTTTTCCAAATTATCATTGTTTTCAAAGTTTTTAAAATATTCTTGAAAATATGATATTAAAGCATCTTGGTTATTTGAAAATTGGAACATAAGAACAATATCTGGATTTAGGGCAAAATTAACCCCTATTTTATTATAAAGTTCCCTAATCTTGTCTTCTATCATACCAGATATAAAATCATCCCATCCAGCTTTTGGAAGTTTCATAGCCCTTTCATAAGCGCCAGACATATAGTGCTTTGTTGCCTCTTTTATAGATTCTTCCACTGTATAATGTTCTATTGGCTTTCTTTCAGGGCTAAAAATGCTTAAGTCTGTGCTAGTATCGATCCCTAATATTCTATTTGCAACTTCTTCTGATATAATTGGGGATTGATGAAAACCGTCTCTATATGTACCTGAAATAACCCATAAGCCCTTAACTGATGTTTCACCGATTAGTGGCAGACCGTCTAAAGACGCAGGTCTGTTTCCAACCATAATTTTTTGCATTTTAGCTTTATAAAAATCCTGATGAAGCTGCTCTACCGTACATTCTAGTAAGAAATGAATTATGCCGACTTCAGATAAGTCACTAGGATTTACGTATACGTTATTAGAAGCACCAACATATAAAGAATTGTCATTATAGGGTAAAATATGTAGCCCACATGCCCCTGAGCGATTTGGCGTTCTTATAAGGTGAGGCACATTTATTACTTTTTCAATCAGAACCGCCTGCCCTAACCCCGCAAAAATCGGTACTGTATTGATACCAAAATCAGAGTTTTCTATGATAGACTGCGTATAGCTTCCAGCACATAACAGAAGCTGGTCGGCAGTAATACTGGCATTCGATTTCAGCTCAATACTGAAACCACTAGCATTTTTATCAGATTTTATAACCGCATCATCAATAATATCAACATTATCATTAGCCGATAAAATATCGAGCAATCTGTCTAAAATTAAAGTAGGGTTGATAAATCCTTCGTTAGGCAAATAATATGCTTCAATGGCTCTAGCATCCTCTACTGGTTTAAAGCCTGGTATTGTAAAAGGATCTATTCTACTATAATCTTCGTTAAAATCGTTTAAAGCGGCAATCATTGCATAAATATTTTCGTGATCAACTATACCACTTTTGGAATTATTAATAACGTAAGTGCCTTTATTAATCTCAAGTTTATCAGAAAAACCTCTATTTAGCTCATTTATATGATCATCCCATTTTCTTAAAGCTTTATAGCATGTATCAAACTTTTTATTACCAAGTTCAGTTTTTAATGAAGAGTGTGTAAGCTCGCCGAAACAGCTTATCATACCACCAGCTGCATTTGTAGCACCGCTTAGTCTTGACTTAGGAGCAACTACGGCTATCCTAATATTATTATGCTTTTTGGTTAAATTATAAGCGATTGATAGCCCTATTATACCATTACCAACAATTGCAACATCGTATTTCATTAAAAAAACCCAAAATTATTTTGTATTGATTTACCAATAAGAATAAATGCACTATAATGAATTAATAATAAAAATCAATTTAAATAAAAATGAACCTACTGAAAAATATATATAAAACAATCAAAGATAGCTTCTCTGAGCAGATGGCAACCCTATTTGCTATTTTCGGAGTTTTAAACTTTTTAATGTTCGATTTTTTATGGAATCTTCTTCATAACATTGAAAATGTTAATTCTAACCTACGCCTCATTGCAGCTGGACTTTGTTTATTGTTATCAGTTAATAAATGGTGGCCATCAAAGCTAAAACCTATATTACCATTTTTTTGGATTATAACCGTCATATATTGTCTTCCATTTTTTGGAACTTATATGTTTCTCGTTAATTATACTTCGTATGCATGGCAGTCAAATGTCATTCTTGGTTTATTCTGGTTAATTCTTATTACCGATTGGTTATCTTTTTCTGTTATTTTATCGAGTGGTACATTACTAGGGCTTTTGTTTTATAAATACCGTCACGGAGACCTTCCTGATGATATGCTTTATTATAAAGATACCTTTATCAACCTTGCGTGGGCAGTAGTAATTGCAATATTGTTCTCTCGGAAAAGGGAATTACTTGAAAAAATCAAGGAGCTTAAAAAGATTAATAAACTAAACAAAAAGATTAACAAAAAAAATAAACAACTTAAGAAAGCTTTAGCTTCTAAAACTGAATTCTTAAATAATGTTAGCCATGAAATTAGAACGCCAATTCAGGGAATTACCACTATTTCTGAACATTTAGCGCAGGATTGGCAAAAATTAGATGATAACACAAGACAGTTTTTAGCAAAAAAAGTTGCAGCCAACGCTACAAGGCTATTCTCGTTTATTAGAACAATATTAGATTTGTCGCGCATGAATAAGGGCAAACTTGATATGCGGTTTGCCCCAATGAGCCTTCTAAAATCTATTATAGAAATTAAAGAAGAATGTGAGGATTTATACTTAGATAGCCGAAATGTAGAAATTCAATTTGATAATACTTTAGAAGATGCCTGGATTAACGGCGACCATGAACGTGTTATGCAAGTTATAAGAAACTTACTAACAAATTCTATTAAATTTACTAAAAGTGTTATAAAACTCTCTCTGCAATATAATCATGATGAACAAATATATGTTTTTACCATTACAGACGATGGCATGGGTATTCCTAAAAAAGAACTTGAAGAGATATTTAAGCCATTTGTCCAAAGTACCTTAACTAAAACAGGCGCAGGTGGTACTGGGCTTGGGCTTACTATCTCTAGGGATATTATTAAAGCTCACAGAGGTAAGATTTGGGCTGAAAATGTTGAACCATCAGGAGCTAAGTTTACTTTTACTATTCCAGCTTTAACTGAATTTGAAAATATATCGGATTTTACAAAAAATACTTTAAAGGCACCTGATATAAAAAATATTATTATCATCGATGATGAAACAAGTGTTTTAATGAGCATAGAAATGATGCTACACAAGATCGGTTATCATGACCTAAAAATGTTCTCAGATGCTAAAAGCGCTATTTTGTTTTTAGAATCCAATGAGTTCATCCCCGATTTAATTATTGTTGACCTTATGATGCCGAAAATGAATGGAATAGATTTTTTAAGTGAAATTAGTAACATTTCACAACTAAAATCTGTGCCTAAACTTTTACAAACAGGATCACATGATCATAATTTACTTTCTAAACTGGGTAGTTTTGAAAATTTAAAAATCCTGCATAAACCATTTAATACCGAAGATTTATTAGAAAATATTATTAAGCTTACTACTAAAAATTAATAAAACCTTTTGCAATAATTTAATAAAACCATTAAGATTTTAATATTAGTGTATTGTAAAAGTTTATTTATATGAAAACAACTAAAGATGAAGCAAAGATAATTAATAAAGCTTTGGACTATTGGAACAAGAATGGACTTATTAATGACCAAACCAAGCAAAAGTTAGGTCATACAATAATAGCGGAAAATTTTGCATGGAAAAGCTTTTCAAAATATTCCTCTATCATAGCAGTTGTATGCTTTGTTATTGTAGTTATGTCAATAGGATCTACGGAAACTGTTATTAATGCTTTATTATTTCCACCACATAATATAAAGGCTATTATATTAACAATACTTTCTTTAGCTATTTTAAGTAAAAACTATTTTTCTAAATCTAGCTCTTATACAAATGTAATTATAAATTTTCTTGGACTTGTAACATCATTACTTGGTTTTTACCACATATTTAAAACTGCAATATTTGACCAAACTACTATATTTTTATTATGTGGGATATATTATTTAGCCATAGCGCATTTTATAAACTCTATGCTAATAGGGTATGTTGGATGGAGCTTTTTAGCATGTTACCCAATAATCTTACTCCAAATACCCACAAACTTCATTCCTGAGTTTTCTTTAATAATTAATGTATTATTTTTCGGTATAGGTGTTTTATCAACTAATATCAATTATATACTTAGCAGATCAGCAATTATATGCAGTGCTATAGGCATATTCATTGCTACTATATTCTTAGCAATATTTCCTAATAATACTCATTTATTGTCTGTATTTGGCAGTAATACAAAGTATTTTTGGGCTATAATTAATTTGGGAACAAGTATACTTTCCTTGATAGTAGGGGCTAAACTAAACAATACATTAATTAGAAGATTAGGATTTGTATTTACAGTTCTCTCTGCTTTTATGCTTTATTTCTTCGTATTTTGGACAATCCTACCTCAAATGCTCTTTTTCTTATTTATAGGACTTATATTTTGGATTGTAGCAACATATAGCGAGCAGTATATTGGCAAGTTTTAACTGCATATGTTCTTATAAGTCATTTTATGTTGCATTATTGTCATAGTTTGCTATCATATATTTCTAACAGTTAACTAACTAACTGCAAAGTTATTACAAAATTAATAATCTAGCAGAAGGTTTGGGACAAATGTTGCGAATTCTTCCTAGATTATTATTAGGCTTTGCCGCTTAGTAAGTCAGGAGGTATATTATGGAATTAAATAACGTTGCAATGCGATACTTTGAAAGGTATATGTCGGCAATTGGAATTATCGGACACTCAATTTTTATTTTTCAAACTTATAAAGTACTACAAACACATAGCTCCGAAGATATATCGCTATTAGGCTTTACTATGGCTTTTATATCAATTTGTAGCTGGCTTTTCTATGGTCTAGTTACACACGATAAGGTGTTGGTTAGGGTAAACATATTCGGCTTTGCCGTAGCCCTTGTTTGCATATTGTCGATTATATTTGTAAGATTGTACTAATTATTAAGCTATTGAAATGGATAGCTTTGTAATTGGTATATTCTATAAAATACTGCACTTACCAATATAGGCATGTTTAAGTTTTATATTTTTAGGGTATGATCCATATTTGATACTGCCAATGCCAACATAATCACGATATATTTTTTCGGTAATTTCAGGCGGTAGGGCAATTACCCTATCCCTTACTTTATCAATGGCTGAAAATGTAACGTTATTATCTTTTCTTAATGAGTGAAATTTGACGATACTTATGAATGATTCCCAACCTATATAATAGGGTTCATCATTTTTCTTAAAATTAAGAAAAACAGGGCTGTATTTTTCTAAAATATACCCACAAAGTTCTAAGCCAAATTTAAAATTTGCATGTTTCAAAGGGTCATTTTCATTTTTAGGGCTATATTTTCTATAAAATCCATCAACAATATCTATAATATCAAGCCCATATTTATGATTTAACGCTTTGGCAAGTTTAACATATTTAACCACCCAAAGATTGGGATTGAATATATTTTTTGGATCATCTATTGCTAAATTATTCTCACAAATATGCCATAAAATATATAAACGCCTGAAACTAAATGAATTTTTACTACTGTTATGAAATATCAGAATTTCTTTCATCAATTGCTTGTTTGACATATGCGTCATCAATGAACATAAAATATCGGATTTATATTCTTTTTCAAAATAACTGTCGATTAAGTTAAAATTTGCACGTATTAGGTAATCCTCAGATTTATTACATATATGTTTTGCTAAAAGAACTATTAACTTGCATTTAAGATTATGCTCTTTATCCTGCATTTGAATTAACCCCTAAAATATAAAAACGCCGCTTTTGAGGGCGACGTTTTTATTAATGTATAATATAGTAAAATACTAACGTTTAGAGAACTGGAAGCTTCTTCTCGCTTTCTTCTTACCATAGTGCTTACGTTCAACAACTCTTGAATCTCTTGTTAAGAGTCCAGCAGCTCTTAATAAAGCTCTGTAAGCTGTAGGATTGTATGATGCAAGCGCACGAGAAAGACCATGTCTTACCGCACCAGCCTGACCTGAAAGACCACCACCAGAAACAGTACACATAACATCAAATTCTCTGTGTGTATTTGTTGCATCAAAAGCTTGATTAATAATATCTCTTGATACTGGTCTTGCAAAATATTGCTCAACAACTTTACCGTTTACAATAAACGCACCTTTACCTGGTTTAATCCAAACTCTGGCTTTAGCGTTTTTACGTCTACCTGTACCGTAAGCTCTACCAAATTTGTCGAGCTGAGGTTTCATATCTTTTACATCTTGTACTTGAGTCATAATAATATCCGAAATTAGTTATGTTGTGAATTTTTAGGATTTTTTGATCTTATGTCAAGTGTAGCAGGTTGCTGAGCTGTATGTGGATGCTCTTCACCAGCGTAAATAAATAGGTGAGACATTTGTTTTCTACCCATTGTACCTCTTGAGATCATTCTTTTTACTGCAAATTCAATAACTCTTTCTGGGTATTTACCTTCAAGGAGTTTACCAGCAGTAATTTCTTTAATACCACCAGGGTGACCTGTATGACGGTAGTAAAATTTACCATCTTTTCTATCGGCTTTTCTGCCTGTAAGTCTTACTTTTTCAGCATTAGTAATAACTACGTAATCACCACAGTCCATGTGAGGAGTAAATGTAGCTTTATGCTTTCCACGGAGGATCTTTGCAACTTCAGCTGCAAGCCTACCTAATACTAAACCAGATGCATCAATATGCACCCAATTTTTTTGTACATCTTTTTCTTTTAATACAAAAGTACTCATAGTTTAACCTTAAAATTTAAGTTATTTACTCGGCAACCGAATGTTTTTCTTTCATTTCTGTAATACGTGCAGATTTACCACGGAGTTTTCTCATGTAGTATAATTTCGCTCTACGTACTCTACCGCGTTTAACAACAACGATTTTATCAATTCTTGGCGAATATAATGGGAAAATTCTTTCTACGCCTATGTTATGGGAAAGCTTTCTAACAACAAATGATGAAGCATATCCTTTATTTCTTACTGCGATGCAAAGTCCTTCGAAAACCTGAATCCTTTCATTGTTTCCTTCAACGATTTTTGCATGCACGCTAATTGTATCACCCGCTTTAAATTCTGGGTGTGACTTATTTTCTGTCAATTTTTGAATTTGAGCATTATTGAAAAGCTCTAACTTATTCATATTTTGCCTCGTTACAACCTATAATTTTAGATTCTTTAAAATTTTTCCAAAGATCTGGACGGCGCTTCTGAGTAATTTTTTTTGCCTCATCGAGCCTCCATTCCCTGATTTTTCTATGGTCACCGGAAGTAAGAACTTCTGGAACCACAAGACCATTCCATGAAGAGGGTCTAGTGTATAACGGATATTCTAATAAACCAAAAAACTCATTTTGGCTACAAAAACTTTCTTCCATTAATGCATTACCGTTATTTATTACACCAGGAATGAGTCTAATGCAAGCATCAATTAGTGTCATTGCAGGAATTTCTCCACCGGACATGATAAAATCGCCCAAAGAGACCTCCTCAAATTCATAAAAATCAATGACTCGCTGGTCAATTCCTTCATATCTGCCACACAGCATTAATATGTCGGAACAACTTTTTAAATTTTCAATATATTCGTAATTTATTTTTTTTCCTCTTGGGGAAAAATATATAAATTTCTGAACATTATGTTTAGCTTTGATATTATCAATAGCTTTACCTAAAATATCAGGGCGCATAACCTGCCCGATTCCACCGCCAAATGGCTCGTCATCAACAGATTTGTAATTACGCTCCACAAAATCCCTAGGATTTGTCACAGTGTAATTCCAGTGCTTTCCAAGCGCTTTCCCAGCTAATGACATTCCCAAAATCCCTGGGAATGCATCTGGTAACATTGAAATTATATGAAAATTCTGCATTTTACACCTCATCAGGTATATTGCAGTAAATTACCTTATTTTCTACATCTACTTCAGGAAAAGTATCGTTATTAAAAGGAAGCAATAATTTATTGCTGCGAATTTCTACTTCACAAATATCGCCTGCTCCATAATTATGAACCGCAATAATTTTCCCTATTTTTTCTTTAGAATCAGGATCTTTTATATCCATATCTATGAGATCGCTAATATAGAACTCGCCATCTTCTTCAATTTCAGGGAAATCTGATCTCATTGCAAATATTTGCATGCCTTTAAGCCTGTCAGATATGTTTTTATCATTTACACCATCTATAGAGCAAATTGATACATCCTGATTAGATGATCTGACTTTAAATTTAATTTTTTCATTATTTTCCTTATAAAGTGCTGGAAAACCAAAAAAATTAGGGGTCAAAGCTTTCACTTTGACCTCCCCTTTTACTCCATGCGAGCCAATAATATAGCCAACTAAGACTAATTTAGACATTAGATAACTAAGCCTGCTCTTTCATCTCTTTTTTAGATAATTTTTTAGGATTGTTTCTTAAACGCTCAAGTCTTTTAGAAACATTACCCGGAACTTCGTAATTATAAGCATCCATAAGTTTTGCAACTCTATCAGTCATTTGTGCGCCTTTAGCAATCCAATCTTTAACTAAATCAATTTTAATACCAAATCTTTCTGCAGAATCTTTAGCTTTTGCAGGATTGAAGAAACCGAGTTCAGCAATAAAGTCACCATCTCTCGGTGCTGTTGCATTAGCTACTACAACTTTGTAGTATGGTCTCTTTTTTGAACCACGTCTTGTAAGTCTTATTTTAACTGTCATGTCTTTACCATATAAAAAGATCGAATTTTGGCATTTATATTATATTTTGAAGTAAATGTAAAGAGTGTTTTGATGATAAAGTTTTATTAATTAATTAATATATTTCATTTAGTCCTTATTACTTATCAAACATCATACGTCCAAATATGATAACTGTAGCTACAGTACATACAAAATATGATATTACCATGGCTATTTTAAGCCCATAATTATAGCCCAAATCAAAGATTTTCCTATTATTACTGGCATTCATAATATAAGTTTCTAACTCCAGGAACTTTTTTTGAGCTTCCTGAAACTGATCATTATCTTTTTTTATCATACTTACATCGCAGCAAACATTTAATAACTCTTCTAAAATACCGCCAAGCTCAACTACCTTATCAAGTCTTTTAGCAACTTCCTCTCTTGTGGTTTTACTTTTAATGAAAGTTAGTATTCCTCTAAGAGATGCAGCGTATTTTTTTGTAAGATTAGGTAAATTAGGAACTTTTGCTTCTCTTTGAGCAATTGATAACAAAGCAACAGATCTTAATAGCCTGTTACTTTCAATTTCTGGATAGTTAGATACAGTACTAATTCTTACCTCTTTTCTGAAATTTAATTTAGCAGCTATAAAGGCTGAAATGTGCCTGTCTAAAATCTGAATATCTTTAACTTCACATATATCATTTAAAACAGTAAGTAACCTGGCAACACTAAAACAATAATAATTGATTACAAGGGGACTCTGACAAACAAGCGTTGTATTAAACTCATATAAAAGTCTTTCCATCCCAAAGCCAAACTCATGTTTTTTTGCATACAGCTTAAATCTTTCGAGATTCATGATCATATAGGAAGCAAAGATTTTATTTCCTAATGTTCTGTTTTCCATAGCCATGTTTATTAAACTACTATCAAGTACCTGATAGATATGATTAATATTATCCTGAATGTTTTTTGAAAGCGCATGACATAATAAACTACCAAAACCCTCAATATGCAATGCAATGGATTTGTACCTGATACCATTTTCAGGATCTATAATCATAATACATCTGCATAGTATCTCGTCTTCACTAATATTAATAAAACTAGCACTTGATCCCATTTTAACAGTATATGAAAGCCTTTCTGCCATTTCTGGGTTAGCAATTCCACCTTCAACCCATTTCACAAACTTTGAGTCTTTTATAACCTTTTTCCCCAAATCCCAGTCATTATAAAGAGCTTGCGCAACACTTCCTGTAGTGTAATATTTAGTCTCTCCTATGTTAAATATCCTTGTGGCTTTTTTATAAAGCCTTAGTACTGCAAAATTAAACCTTCTACCCTTTAGCCACTCAATAACCTTGGTCGTACCCCACCTTTCAGTTCTTCTATCACAAAGTAAGCCTTTTACCATGTTTTTAAATGCAGCAGAACCATTAAAATCAGGACAGTAAACCTCGTATGCACTTTCCTCTATTCGTCTGTAAACAAGTTCTTCCAGTGATAGTAATTCAGCAGGCAAATTACCTTTGGTTAAATAAACTACTGTAATACCTAGCGAAAAATAATCATTAAGTACATCGGAAACGCCCTTAGCTATAGGCATGACCTGCATTCTTTCTATTACTTCATAAGCAGCTGGCTGCGAAAAGCCACAAGGCTCTCTGATAGCATCCCCAACAGTTACATCTAAAATATTATTTACGTTGTTAATATAAATATTATCAGGATTTATTCCACCGTGTGACTGTCCAAGCTCCTCAAAACCCATTAAAACCTTAGTTACAATAGGAATAACATAATCCATAATCTGCTGCTCAGACATTGGACCAAACTGCTTTACATATGATCTTAATGTAATTCCTGCAGGCTTTTTAAATACTGCGCAAAGTCTGTAATGATTTACCTCTCCTACTGGCAAAATTTCACAATGAATTGGCTTTACAATATTGGTAAATGTGTTTTCCATCATCTCTGAAATAATATCCATACGATATCCATAGGATGGGTCAAACACATATACGAACTTATCTTGTACACCGGGATTTCCCAAGTCATTTACATCAAATGCCTGACCAAAAATACTGGAAAATTCTCTAATAGGGGAAGATGCAAGAATAGTATATTTTTCAGAAATAGTATTAAGCTTATGCGTTATATGAAAAGCTTTGGTTTTTTCTGGTTTCTGATTACTATCACGCATTATGTTTTTCTAAAAAAATTAACTGATTTAATGCTATTGCATTAATAAAATTCTGTCAACTTTTAGGATGATTTATAAGCTAAAATACAATCTTCGTAAAATTTATTGTAAATTCTTTTTGTTATATTGTGCCTGTTAAAAATAATCTTATTGATTGAACTTACAGGCATGATATCTAAGGTTGTTGATGTAACAAAGCAGTCCTCAAATTCATAAATATTATTTGGATTAATTTTTGTTTCAATCACATTAATTTCAAGTTGTTTAGCTATAAATATTATTTTCTGACGCGTAAGACCATTTAAAAAACAATCAGCGAGTGGCGTATATAGTTTATTATCTTTGACAAAGAAAATGTTGGAACTTGTAGTTTCAGCAACATTACCTTCAAAATCTAATAATAGTGAATCATCAAACCCTTTTGCTAAAGCTTTATGTTTTTCAAGTGTTGCTATCGCATAAGATGCAGCACATTTGCTTTGAACAGGTAAACATTCTTTTGAAGGTCTTTTATAATCACCAATGTTAAGTTTATAACCTTTGCTAAGATCTTTAGGCACTTCAATTGTATTAGTATTCCATACTGCGATTGCCACATGAACAGTTGTATTAGGAGCTGCAATTTTAATCTCTTCACTTCCCCTAAATACTACAGGTCTTATGTACCCAAAATAAATATCATTTTTTGCGACAACTTCTAAAGTAGCATTTTTAATTTGATCCTTAGAAAAAGGTATTGTCATGCCAATTAGATTAGCAGACAGAAACAGTCTGTCGATATGCTCATCAAGCATAAATATTTTGTTGTAATATACTCTAATTCCTTCAAATACAGAACTAGCATAATGAAGACCATGAGTCATTATTGGTATATTAGCATCATTACTATCCGTAATAGCACCATCAACCCACATTTTGCCATATTTAGAAGTCATATTTTACCCCTTTTTCAAAAAGGAATATCATAAAAATACATCTAATACAATTATTTTCTGAAAGATTGTTCAGCTGATTTTTCTTTATCTTTAGATACTTTATCTGCGAACCTGCCAGGAGATTCTATATTTTGCATAGTAATTTCTGGATTAAATTCTTCTTCTATATCTTTATCTTTCATTTTCGCTTTACGCATAGTAAAGGCAGCAGATGCAGCTTTTGCTTTTAAAGACAATTTAATAGAGCTGAATAATTTCTTAAGCTTTTTAATGGTTGGATTCTGTGGATTTTCAATCTCATGTAACGCCTTTTTAATATCGGCAATTATTGAATTATCAGAAAATATTGCTTCCTCAAAATTAAGAGACTGAGCTAGCTGGTCAGCTTCAAAAAAAGCCCCATCAAAATTTGCACCCTGTATGTCTGAACCGTTGAAAGATGCACCAATTAAATTACTGTTTTTAAGTATAACACCCTTTAGCGATGCTTTATCAAAATTAGCATTAGTAAGATCAGCACCTGCAAAATTAGATTTATCAAGAATTTGCCCTTCAAAATTATAAGGAATATCAAGGGTTACACCAATAGCACGTTCATAAATCACCTGACTTGATAGATCAGCCTGACGTAAATCAAGACCTTTTAGTGATATTTTATCAGAATTTGCCTTAGAAAGTATGGTTTTTAAAGACTCACCATCAAAACGACTTTTTCTAAAATTACAGTTTTTTAAGATAAAATTGGCAAAATTAAAGCCTCTAAGGTCTTGTTCACTCATATCGAAATATGATAAATCAAGCTTTGATCCATCGGCAATTAATACATTAATTACTGGATCACCTTCCGCATATAATTCCTCAAGCATATTAAGCTGCTCACGCGTTAGAATGGTTTTTTTACGCTCTTCTAAAGTTTTCGCAGCTAAATTGTTGATAAAATCTTGTCTTTCTGCACTATTCATCTATAGTTCACTATTATATTTAATTAATATTATAACATTTAAATTATTAAAAAACTAGTATTTGTACTAACGGCTTAACATATGATACTGGCTTATTCAGCAAACATAATCCTATTTTTTACAATATTTACATCCCTTTTATCTATCACACTACAAAAGAAAAATAAATCATTAAATAACTCTCATTATATTATATCTTTATTAAATATTTCGCTATTTATTCAATTAATTTATGCTTTTATAACTTCTAATTATCATATTGAAAATGTTGTTTTAAATTCACATCATTTAAAACCTTTAATTTTTAAAATAGCTGGCAGTTGGGGAAGTCATGAAGGATCTCTGATACTAATTTACATGCTAACATCTGTAATGTTTAGTATTTTTGCATATAAAAATAAGCCTAATAATACGCAAAAAACTATATATTTCAGCAGCATAGGCTTCTTAGGTACGTATATTCTATTTTCCTCTAACCCGTTTAGGATAGTTACAGAAGAGGTAACAAATGGAATGGGGTTAAATCCGCTATTACAGGATTATGCCTTGGCTATTCACCCGCCTATTCTGTATATTGGATACACATCATTGATAGTGCCATTTTTAATAGCGTTTTATGATAAAGAAACATTTTTAGAAAAGCATAAATATTTACACAAATGGGCTTTATTTTCATTTAGCTTTTTGACATTAGGTATAGGGCTTGGCTCATGGTGGGCATACCGCGAGCTTGGCTGGGGCGGTTTTTGGTTCTGGGATCCTGTTGAAAATATATCACTTTTGCCATGGTTTACAGCCGTAGGACTTGTTCATCTACTAATAAGTAAAAATTCCAGCTTTTATAAGTATCAAATTTTACTTTGCATTTTAGGGTTTTTCTACGCAAATTTTGCAACATTTATTGTAAGGTCAGGGCTTTTAACATCTGTTCATAGCTTTGCCCAGGATAATTCAAGAGGTATTTATTTATTATTATATATTATCGGCATAGGCTGCATTGGCATAATTCCAGTGATTAAAGCCTTTAAAGAAAACGTAATTATCAACAAAAACAGGTTTTTATTAGCAAATGCAATTTTCATGTTTTTAGGCAGTATCATCATATTTTTTGCACTAACAAGCCCCATCATATACTATATGCTTTATAAACAATTTATATCACTTGGCGCACCATATTATGAAAAAACATTATTACCAGTAATGTCACCTGTTTTATTTTTAGGAAGTGTTGCAGTTACTAAATATATTACGCAAAAACAATTATTTTTAAAAATGCTAAGCGTAGCGCTCTTAAGTGGCATTTTAACTTATTTATGCTCTAAGCATTACACAATACACAGCTTACTACCCGTATACGGTATATTAGGGGCATGGTTTTTAATTATTTTCAGCATACTTGATTTTTTACAAAACATGAGAAGAATAGCAGTTTTTTTAGGTCATATTGGCTTTGGGCTTCTTATACTTTCAGCGAATATTGCGTTTAATGGAAGCACATTTGAGGAAGCTACCCTTAAAATAGGTGAGAGCTTTGAGCATAACAATTATCAGATTACTTTAAAAGATGTAGAATATAGTTTAGTGAAAAACTATGCCAGCCGTAAAGCAATTGTAAAAATTACTAAAAATAATTATATATTTTATTTAAAGCCCGAAACAAGACTTTACCCAATAGAGCAAACAACTACCACAGACGTAGATATTAAAAGCTTTTTATTTAATGACATATACTTAGCCTTTGCTGATTATGATGAAGAAAAAGGAGCATATCTCAGAGTATACGACAGAAAAATGATCAATTTTATCTGGCTTAGTGTAGCTCTTATGTTTGCCTCAGGAATTTATAAAATTTTACGGAAGAAAAAATGACATCACAAAATATTGCCCCACTCAAAAAATTAGGACAAAACTTTTTAAAAAATCCTAACACCTGCCTTAGAATAGTTAATGAAAGTAATATTGCAGGTAAGAACGTTTTAGAAATTGGCCCTGGAACAGGAGCCTTAACCCGCCATATTGTTGAACAAAAACCGAGTAAGCTTATTTTAATTGAACCAGATGATAGATGTATTGAATTACTTACAAACTTATGCAGTAATACAAATGCTAAGATATTCCACGAAGATGCACTTAAACTTGATTTTGAAAATATAACCAAAGGTGAAGAATTTCATGTAATTTCAAATTTGCCTTATTATATATCTTCAGAAATTTTATTAAAATTACTCAAAAGTCAGCATATATTTCCTTCTTTAAACTTAATGTTCCAAAAGGAAGTTGCAGAAAGAATTTCAGCAGAACCTGATAATGGTGAGTATGGTAGGCTGTCAGTAATTTCGCAGGCAATATATGATTGCGAGATCTTTTTACATGTAGGCAGTCACCAATTTATACCCGCACCCAAAGTTGATTCCGCAGTAGTATATTTTACAAGAAAAACAAATGCTTTGAATTTTGATATTAAAAAATTAGAATACATTACACAGGAGTTTTTTATGCACCGTAGAAAGCAAATCGGTAAAACACTAAAAAAACTAAATTTATCTGAAGATAATTTAGCAAATATTGGTGTGCTACCTACTATGAGGGCAGAAAATATATCTGTAGAGCAATATATTAAACTCGCAAATTTGATTTAGGTAAAAACGTAAAATGCGCGGCAAAGTTAATTATAATAATACACTTCAAAAAATATTATATATAGATTTTCCTCTATATTTTTTAATGCTTGCGGTTTCTTCAATCGGCTTTGCCCTCATGTATTCTGCAGCGCAGGGGTCAGTATTTCCATGGATGTTTAAGCAAATTCTTCATTTTGCATCAGGAACTGTAGTAATGCTTGTTATCGCGGTAACTAGTATGCGTTTTTGGTATAATATGTCGTATAAATTTTATGCACTAAGCATAATTTTACTTATTGTAACTGAATTTGCAGGGCATACTGCGATGGGAGCAACACGCTGGCTAAATTTAGGTATTATAAAACTTCAGCCATCTGATCTTGTAAAAACTACAGTAATTATGGCTCTAGCTAGATATTTTCACAATTTGCCATTTAATAATATTCGTAAAATTCGTTACGTCATTCCTCCTATATTAATGGTTTTAGTACCTGTTGCATTAGTTTTAAAACAACCAGATCTTGGTACTGCGTCCATTATCCTTGGTATTGGCGGAATGATGTTTTTAATTGCCGGCATTGCATTATGGAAATTTGGTTTTGTGATTCTAGCGGCTGTTATAAGCGCCCCAATTGCATGGAATTTTTTACATGATTATCAGAAAAAACGTATTATGGTATTTCTTGACCCAGGATCCGATAGATTAGCGACTGGATATAACATAATACAGTCTAAAATTTCTATTGGATCAGGTGGAATATTTGGGAAAGGTTTACTAAAAGGCACACAAACGCAGCTTAGCTTTTTACCAGAACATCAAACAGATTTTATTTTTGCCATGCTTTCAGAAGAATTAGGTTTAATGGGAGGTCTTACAATATTAGTTATCTATGGGCTTATGCTATATAGATCTTATAAAGTTGCTCTTAACTGTAAAAACCATTTTGGCGCTATGATGGCTATGGGTGTTGCATGTATGTTCTTTATTCATTTGTTTATTAATATGGCTATGGTCATGGAACTTGTACCAGTTGTAGGGGTGCCTCTTCCGTTTTTATCATATGGGGGAACTATCATGATGTCTATGATGGTAGGATTTGGATTTGTCATGTGTGCAAGTGTACACAATAGAGATTTAGATAGGTAAAAACTCTATGTAACTTCAATGTTACTAGCTAAAGTATTTTTATCATGGAACAGAAATAACGAACGAAGTTTAGTAAAACCTAAACGAGTGAGGAAATGACGCATTCCATGATAAAAAGACACAAGCTAAAATTTAGCCGAAGCGTCCGGTTATATAATCCTGCGTCTGTTTTTCTCTTGGATTTGTGAACATGATTTCTGTTGTATTAAATTCCACTAATTTACCCATATTGAAAAAGCCTGTATAGTCCGAAACCCTTGCTGCTTGCTGCATTGAGTGAGTGACTATTACTATGGTAAACTTCTCTTTTAGTGTATCAATAAGACCCTCTATTTTAGCGGTAGCTATTGGATCCAATGCTGAACATGGCTCATCCATTAAAATAACATCTGGTTTTATTGCCATAGTCCTTGCTATACATACGCGTTGCTGCTGACCACCAGAAAGCGAAAGTGCTGGCATATTGATCCTATCTTTAACATCTTCAAAAAGCCCAACATCGATAAGAGCTTGCTCTACCATCTCTTTTTCTTCTTTGCTGTTTTTATTTACTAAGCCATGCATACGCGGAGCAAAGGCAATATTTTCATATATAGTTTTCGGAAATGGATTAGGCTTTTGAAATACCATCCCAACTTTAGTTCTTAGCCTTACAACGTCTATATCAGGAGCATAAATATGCTTTTTACCAAGTAATATATCACCTTCTACCCTGCACCCTGTAATTTGATCATTCATGCGGTTTAATATTCGTAAAAAAGAAGATTTACCGCATCCTGAAGGACCAATAAGGGCAGTCACCCTATTGCGGCAAATATTTAAACTAACATCATCTAAAACCTGTTTATCACCATAGAAAAGGTTTACATTTTTAGCCGACATTTTAATTCTTTCATGGCTTAAATCTATTTCAAACATTTATAAGCCCTCACTTTTATTTGTTAAACGCTGCGAAACAATACTGACCATTAAATTTATAAATAATAATATTATTATTGCCCCAAAAGATTTTTCAATAAAAGCAGTATCTATATTTTGCGTCCATAAATATATTTGCGTTGGCATAAGCGGTATAGGGTCTAAAATTTTACTAGGAGCATTTGCAATAAAAGCAACCGAACCAACCAATATAAGGGGCGCTGCTTCACCAAATATTCTTGCAATTGCCATAATAACACCTGTAGTAATTTTCGGAAGCGCGATAGGTAGTAAAATTTTTGTAACCACCTGAGTGTGTGACAATCCAAGCCCAAGTCCTGCGTTTTTGATGGATAAAGGAATTGATGCTAATGCCTGACGAGTTGACACATAAATTAAAGGTACAGCCATTAAAGTTAGTGTAAATGCCGCAACAATAAAAGAAGATCTTGGTAATGAAAAAGTTCCAATGAGTACATAAAGCGCAACAACACCATAAATAACCGAAGGAATTGATGACAGATTATTAATTGCCATATCTATTGAAGAAGCTACAAACCTATTCTTTACAAACTCTTCAATGTACACGCCCGCTGCAATTCCAAGAGGCATTGCAATAAATATTGCTGTAATTACTGTAATAAGTGATCCAAGCAATGACCATTTAACCCCTGCATTTTCTGCAAAAGTAGAATCTCCATTAGTTATAATTGAAAAATCAGGTCTGATTTCTATTTTATCCTGACTAATTAATTCATCAATTTTTTCACGATCTTTAAGTGATATTTCGGCAGCATTATTATATTTGTAATAAATATCTGCTTTTGAATCGAGTTTTACAACCCTATTTTCTTCAATAACAAATGAATGATAAAATGTTCCTATTCCTTTATGAACGACTATTATCATAATTACAGCAAATGCCAGTAAAATAAAGCCAAGCGCTGCATTCATGGCAATTTCCTGGATTTTATCTTTTCTAATTCGATCTTTATAACGCATATTTATGACCAAACTTACGAACAATTAGTATAGATATATAGTTTAGTATAGATGTAAAACAAATAAGTACTATAGAAATAGCAAAAGCAGATAAAAATACAGGGCTTGCAAAATCATTATCGCCAGTAACAGCCGCAACTATCTGCACGGTAAATGTTGTCACCGATTTAAGTGGGTTTGCGCTGAATGCTGCGTTCATACCAAGTGACATTGTTACAATCATTGTCTCGCCTATTATTCTGGTAATTGCAATTATGTATATTGCTAGCAAGTTCGGCATTACAGCTGGTACTACAATTGTTCTTACGGTCTCTTGTTTTGAAAGCCCTAGACCTAAGGATGCATCTATGAATGTCTTAGGAAAGTTTTTAAATACCTCGATAGACATTGAAATTAAAAAGGGAAGAATCATAAGAGTTATCGCTATTACTGCCGAAATTGTATTTTCACTTTCTGCATCAATTTCAAAAAATTTTGCAATATCAGTTACAAAAGGCGAAATTATTACAATTGCGATAAAGCCATATACAATTGAAGGTACTGATGACATTGTATCGAAAATAGATTTTATAATTTTAGGATGCCGTGAAAAAAAGTATATTCTAGCGCTACTAAGTACAGATAACGGAACTGCAAATAACATGGTCAACAATACCATATACATAGTTCCCTGAAATAGCTTTAATATGCCAAAAGAATCTTCTGTTGCGTCTTCTGGAAACCATTCGTATCCCATTAAAAATTTGTGCATTGGAATTAATTTAAAAAACTGCACTGATTTGATAAGCACAATAGCTATAATTCCAAGTGTTGCTATTACAGCAAAACTTGCGATTAACAGAAAGCAGCTTCTAACTATAAAGTCATGAATAAGCCTTGCATTGAGCGCCCTGGTTATATAACGCAAACATAAAAAACTTATAAGAGTTATAACGCTGGTATCAAGTGCTATAGCTGTTACTATCTCAATGTTACAAATATACAGAGTACTACAAAATACGAATGTAAAAGCAAGTATTGAATATAGCGGTATATAGCCGTAAAATCTGGCTGGTGACAAAATGATTTTACTTGAAACCTGCGCATCATTATTAATATTTTTTTCTACCAAAAATTTCAGCAGAAAGCCAAATAAAATATTAACTAAAGCTATATCAGCTATGTTCACTAGGCAAAACCTCTGATTTTTAATAATATAAGTATGTAGTCATTATACCCTGAACTAATTCAATACCAAGAAAAACCACAATGGGTGATAAGTCTATTGGCAAATTTTGTGGCAAATACTTTCTAATTTTAAAAAGTACAGGCTCATAAAGTCTCATAAGAGAAATATAAATTTTTAGAACAATCTGATTTGATTTGTTCAAAATTCCAAAATACGTAAGCAAATTCATTGTGATATAAATCACTAAGCCCCAACTTAAAAAATCGAGCAAATTATACATAACATCAAGAAATGGGTTTATATTCATATTAATTCTCTAATTAGCATTAGGTTGTTTTTGTTTACCGAAAATACGCGGATTTTTAACAACAAATAATTCATCATCAATTTTGTGGTTATATTTGGCATTATGAAATGATACAGATGTCATTTGTCCGTTTGCATCATAAAATTCCATTTTTTTAAGCTCAAGCGGATTATCCTTAAATATCATCACCATTTTTTCATCAGTTTTAGTCTTATGAATTAAAGTAACTCTAATAATATTATTTTTAGCAATAACTTCAGATTTAACCATTTTGTCAGAAAAATCTATTCTTTCAGCAGTTAGAAATGAACCTAAAACATCATGAGTATTGGTATAACTAATTTCATTTAACTCATAATCATAATATATGAGTTTTTTGCCATTAATAACAATTAAAATAGGTGTTGGCGGATTATACTGCCACCTTAATTTTCCAGGACGTGATAGGAAAAACATACCGTCGCTATTTGTACCGTCGGCTGCTACCTGAATAAACTCAGCTGCAATAGATTTAAGGCTGTTTAAATAAGCTGAGATTCTTTGCACAGTTTTATCATTATTTTGAGTATGAGCAGATAATATAGACTCCTGATCTATATAGTTCATTTGCTCAATTATTGTATGAACATTTGGCTTATTTGCTGATGCATAATTTGACATCAGTACAATGCTAAATACAGCTAACAATTTTATAAAATTAAACTTTCTCATTCTGCTGCTAAGATCTCCCTTTTACCAACGTGATTTGCTGCACTTACAATGCCTTCTTTTTCCATTCTTTCAATAATGGTTGCAGCTCTGTTATATCCTATTTTGAGACATCTCTGAATATAGCTTGTTGAAGCCTTTTTATCACGAAGCACAATTTGAACAGCCTGATCATATAAATCATCACCAGATCCGCCCATCATGTTGCTTATCATACCTTCTTCATCCTCTGATTTTGTAACATCTTCTATATATTCAGGTGAACCTTGCTCTTTTAGCATGTTTACCACTTTTTCAACTTCACTATCGCTTACAAACGCACCATGAACACGAGTTATTTTCCCGCCAGACGCCATATAAAGCATGTCGCCCATACCTAAAAGCTGCTCTGCCCCCTGGTCACCAAGAATTGTGCGGCTATCGATTTTAGAAGTAACCTGAAATGAGATACGTGACGGGAAGTTTGCTTTAATAATGCCCGTAATAACATCAACAGATGGTCTTTGTGTTGCCATGATAATGTGAATACCAGCGGCACGTGCCATTTGCGCAAGTCTTTGAATTGATGTTTCAATTTCTTTACCTGCAACAAGCATAAGATCAGCCATTTCGTCTACGATTACAACGATATAAGGAACTGTCTTATTTTCAATTTCCATTGTTTCGTATATAGGCTTACCTGTTACAGGATCAAATCCTGTTTGAATTCTGCGGGATAAGATTTTACCTTCACTCATCGCTTCTTTAACTTTGTCATTAAATCCTGCAACGTTTCTAACGCCAAGGCTGGACATAAGCCTATAGCGGTTTTCCATTTCTTTAACCACCCATTTAAGTGCAACCACAGCTTTTTGAGGCTCAGTAACAACGGGAGTAAGCAAATGTGGTATACCATCATAAACTGAAAGCTCTAGCATTTTAGGGTCAATCATAATGAACTTACATTCATCGGGCGTAAGCTTATAAAGCAGTGATAAAATCATGGCATTAATACCAACTGATTTACCAGAACCTGTTGTACCTGCAACAAGTAAATGCGGCATTTTTGCAAGATCCACAACCGAAGTTTCACCACCAATATCTTTACCTAATGCAAGTGGTAATTTAAGCTCAACTTCCTTAAATATACTTGATTCCAAAAGCTCTTTGAAATATACAGTTTCGCGCTGTTTATTTGGGAGTTCAATACCTATTATATTTTTACCTGGCACTACAGCAATCCTTGCAGAAAGCGCGCTCATTGAACGAGCAATGTCATCAGCAAGACCAATAATTCTTGCAGACTTTGTACCAGCCGCAGGCTCAAGCTCAAATAAAGTAACAACAGGTCCTGGCTTTACCTGAATAATCTGACCTTTAATACCAAAGTCAACTAATACCTGCTCTAATAAAGTAACCTGCTGCCTTAAAGCTTCTGATGTTACTTTAAATGTAGCATTTTTAGGTTTTTCAGTAAGTAAGTTTAGCGGAGGCAACACAAACTCTGCATCTGGTGAATATTTAAGTGATTTATCAGATTTTTTAATGGTTCTTGTATTAGATATTTTGCTAGTTTTTTTGATACTGGTTCTTGCAGTTAATTCTTCTTCAATATCATCAAACTTTATTTCAACATCTTCTGAACTATATTCTTCTGCATTATTTTTACTGAAAGATTTAGCTATAAAGCCAAAAAATCTGTAGGTTAAATGCATTAAAAATAGCGTGCGGCGCCAGAATTCTTTAAAACTAACATTGGCTGCAACGCAAAATATTATAAAAGACGTTATAGAAAACACAGCATAATGGACCCAAGGGTCTACAAACTGCGTTACATAGTTGTATAATAAAACACCTATATATCCGCCCCCAGATACAGCAATGTATTTTTCAGGAACACTTATAAACTGCATAAGAGCTGGCAAAGTAAGAACCAACACGGTCGCCGCTGATGCTCTTAATAACCAATATTTTATGCGTTTATTAACTAAAAGATTCAGCGCCCATGATAAAAATACCAGCCCCATCGGTATTGTAGCAAATCCAAAAAATTGTATAAGCGAGTCAATAAAATATGCGCCATATGTGCCAGACAAATTATGTACTCTGTCTGCACTTACTGCATTATTAAGTGATGGGTCAAATGGATTAAATGTAATAGTGCCAACAACTAAGATGAATGACAAATATAGCAAACACAAGCCAAAACCTATTATTCCAAGCCTTTTGATTGTATTTGCTGTTATGTACATTTTATTCCTCTTTTACGCCATCTTTAAATCTGTGTTTAATACGACCTTTTGTTAAATCGTATGGTGTCATTTCAACGGTAACTCTATCACCTGCTAAAATACGGATTCTGTTTTTACGCATCTTACCAGATGTATGTGCAATAATGATGTGACCATTATCAAGTTTAACTCTGAATGCGTTTGGAAGCAATTCAACAACTACTCCATCAAACTCTAGTAATTCTTCTTTCGACATTAATTATTAATCTCCTAAAATTAAAAATATTTTATATATGAGTGAATTCATTAGTTTTATTACAATATTGACATTTAACAATTAATTTACCATCAACTTTTAAAGTTTCAAGTTCTTCCTTATCAAGTGTTTGTAATAATTTTAAAGCTTTTAGATGCGAACATCTGCATTTTGCTTCAACTACTCTTTGATCAAATGCAATAACATCATGCATTCCGAACAATCTTTTAAGCAGACTTAGGTCATCTATTTCATTTGATAATAGCTCTTCATCTTTTACGCTATTTGCAAATACTTCTGCATCTTCCCACAATTTTAGATCCTCCTCTTCATTGCTAGGAAGTTTTTGCAAAATAAGACCGCCACCTACCCATTTTCCATCTATCTTATTTACTGCAACTTTGATAACAGTTTCAATCTGCTCTGAAGTTACAATATAATTAGTTAGCATTTCGCTTATTGTATCACCTTTTATTTCTACAATCCCCTGATATCTTTGATTAGAATCTGCAGGATCAATTGTTACGACTAAATAACCTTTATCAAAAAGATCTTTAGCATTGTTTTTATTGGTAAAATCAATATTATCATTATATTCTACATACCCTCTGATATGCAGATCTCCTGTAACATCCGCTACGAAAATTCTGATATCACCTTCTGACTGAAACTGAAGTGTTAAAATTCCACCGCTTTTCATGTCTGAGCCAATTAATGAAATAGCAAGTAGTGCTTCACCAAGAATTTTGCTTATCGCATCATTATAATCATGGCTTGTCAAAACCTGATCTAAAGCCTGATCGAGCTTTACAATTTTTCCTCTAATGTTTTTTGACCCTATAATAAAAGGTCTAAGTATATTATTTGTCATACTGTTCGCCTTATATTCACGCCAACGCATTGTAATTTTTCTTCAATTCTTTCATATCCTCTGTCGATATGATATACACGGTTAATTGTTGTCTCTCCTTCTGCTGCAAGTGCTGCAATTATAAGCGACATTGAAGCGCGAAGGTCAGTTGCCATTACTTCTGCTGCCTGCAACATATCTTTACCTTGAACGACTGCAATATTACCGTTTAAAGTTATATTTGCACTCATTCTCATCAGCTCAGGTACATGCATATAACGGTTTTCAAACACGTTTTCTGCAATAGTCGATGTCCCATCAGCCAGGCATAACATAGCCATAAACTGCGCCTGCATATCTGTTGGAAATCCTGGATGCGGCTGAGTATTAATATTAAGCGGCTTTAGTTTTTCATGCATTTTACTTATATGCAAACCTTCTGGCACTTCAGCGATTTTCATACCAGTTTCATGAAATTTATCAAGCACACTACTAATTAAGCTAATATCAATATTCTTAAGTAAAAGCTCACCACCTGCAACGCCGAGCATCGCTATATATGATCCAGCTTCAATTCTATCAGATATAATATGATGAGTCGCGCCCCCTAATTTTTCAACGCCTTCAATAGCAATAACATCCGTACCTAAACCAGATATTTTTGCGCCCATTTGAATTAAGCACTTACCAAGGTCTACAACCTCAGGCTCACGTGCTGCATTTCGTAAAATAGTTTTTCCTTCAGCAAGGCAAGCCGCCATCATAATATTCTCAGTTGCACCAACAGATACTTTATCAAATGTAAAATCCGCGCCTTTCAGTCTGCCGTTTGATTTAGCATGCATGTAGCCTTCTTCTAAGGTAATTGTAGCACCAAGTGCCTCAAGCCCTTTAATATGTAAGTCTACAGGACGCGCACCAATTGCACATCCACCAGGAAGAGATACTATAGCCTCACCAAATCTTGCAAGCAGTGGACCTAGTACAATAACCGACGCACGCATTTTTCTTACAATATCATAAGGAGCGGTAAGGTTATGAATATGCGCTGCGCTGAAAAGCATTGTTTTGCCTTTTTGCTTTGTATTATCAGTGCCATCAAGCGATATATCTACCCCATGCTGCCCTAAAAGCTTTGACATTGTAATAATATCAGCAAGATAAGGAATATTTGAAAGCACCAAGCTATCTTCAGTAAGTAAACACGCAGCCATAATTGGTAAAGCAGCATTTTTAGAGCCGCTAACTACAATTTCTCCCTTAAGGGAATTGCCGCCTTTAACAATAAACTTATCCATTAAATTCTCCGTTAAATCCTAACCATCGGGATTTAAACATCTCTATTTTTCTATACTTTTGGAAGGGTAACGCCTGTTTGTCCCATGTATTTGCCGCTTTTATCAGCATATGAAGTTTCACAAACCTGATCTCCTTTTAAGAAGATAAACTGGCATGCACCTTCATTAGGATAAATTACAGCAGGAAGCGGAGTCGTATTTGAAAATTCAAGTGTAACATGCCCTTCCCATTCTGGCTCAAGTGGCGTTACATTTACAATAATACCGCAGCGTGCATATGTAGATTTACCAACGCAAATAACTAAAACATCACGAGGAATACGGAAATATTCAACTGTTCTGGCTAAAGCAAAACTATTTGGTGGAATAATACAAACATCACTGGATTTTTTATCAACAAAACTTTGGTCGTTGAACTCTTTTGGATCAACTGTTGCGGAGTTAACATTTGTAAAAATTTTAAACTCATCAGCAACTCTTGCATCATAACCATAAGAAGACAGACCATATGATATAAGCCCGCCTTTTTTTTGGTCAAATTTTTGTTGTGTATCAACAAACGGCTCTATCATACCATGTTTTAAAGCCATTTCCCTAATCCATTTGTCGCTCATTACAGCCATAAATACGTATACCCTTATTTATTTTTAAGGTAGAATACACGATTATGTATTTAAATGCAATTTTCTAATGATTTCATTTATCAAATCTTGCATAAAATCTTTTGTATTTACAGACGACCTGTCGCTACCGATATAACTTACAACTTTTTGATTTATTAATTCTTTAATAAACTCTTTGTGTTTATTACCTGATAAATCCTCATGATCATAAATATAAACCTGCTTTTGCGTAGCTACAGCCTCAGATATCATGGAAATAGAATCACTTGTTACCAAAATACTATCAGCGTAATATAGCATCGCTTTATATGGATTTAGCCCTTTTAAGTCATATAAATACTTAGGATCAGCAATTTTTTCCTTTAAAGTATTTGCCTGCGCCTCGCCAGTTCTTCTGCTTAATGTAACTAATGGATAAACATTGTTTTTGTATACAAAACTATTAATTTTATCAGCTAAATCTTCTGCCATTTCATTTGTAAACTTACCGCTTTTATGACTTCCGCCAATAAGGCAGGCAAGCTTTGGTTTATCAATACTTGAAAATTCAATAAAATCTTTAGCCTCTTCTTCAAGCTTTGATATATCAAGATTATTTGGCGCCCCTAAAAACCTTATAATATTTGGAAGTTTGCGTGTTTTATCATGAAATGGAAGCACTAATATATCTGCATGTTTTGCAATGAATCCTGGCCACATGTTATGTATCCATTTAGATCCGAAATTTTTCTTATGTAAATATCCAACGAAAGCCGCTCTTCTGCCTGCCGTTATAACAATATCAGCCTTTACATCAAATTCCTTAGGATTGGATAGGTGATATGCATGATTGATGAATTTTAAAAATGGAAGTTTAGCAAAAGCATTATATATAGCTCTTTTTTTGATAACTTCAGATTTTCGGATTTCCTTAGAAAGCCTATTTGCAATGCCTTCTACCTGCGTATTATTGCCTGGTCTGTCATCTAATATAGCTAATATTTTTATCATAAAACCCCTTTTCAATAAAAACCTGTGTTACCAGATATTTACTGAAAAAGAATTTAGCAAACAAAATATTATAACGCTACTTTTTTAATACACGGCTTTTAGTGTCTTTGTTCGTAGGCGTAGCATCAGGAGAAACATTAACGCTTGAAATTTTATTCTTATGACCCGGTTTAAATGTTCTTTTCAACCACGCACCAAAAGATTTGAGTTTACTTGGCTTACTTGGTTTATTTTGCCTTTCAGCTTTCTTTTGTGCCTTAAGTGCTTCCTTTTCTTTTAAGTAATCATTACGATCTGTATGCTTAGCAGTATTTTGAAGCATACTTGGTGTATCAGTTTTATTATAATCTGGCTTAGGATTGGCTTTTGAATTTATTTCACTAAGCTTATCATTTAGTGGAATTTTTGCAGGAATATTCTGAACTTGTTTAGCATTAGCATTTAATAAATCTTTAGCGCCTTCTTCACCCCTGAGGATATCATATACATATTGCATACGAAATTCTTCACCCTTACCTTTCAGGTCATGAGGTTCCAAATTAACTTTATCTGAAGTCAGCACTGCCGAACAAAATGGACCGCAGCTGTACGTATCGTTTTGAAATCCTTTGATTGTTTTTAAACCATTTTCAAAACCTTTAGACTTATATTCTTTCAGTAATTTATTTAAACGAGGATAATTACGACCAAGACCATCATATAATTCAAATTTGTGTTCTTTTGGTTTAACTACTAAGGTAATCCAGTGATTTTTATAATTTATAGGAATTCTTACTGAATCAGCTTGTTTAAGAAGTGGGTCTTGAGTAATTTTATCTAACATACCCTTAAGCTGATAAGTTTCCTGCCCGTATACAGACTCCCTTACTGAAAGATCAATGCAATTTGGTGAAACCAAATGAACTCCAATCTCACTTTGATTAGTATACTTACTAGTTAATTGCTTTTTAACATCAGTATTTATTTGTTTCTTTTCCTGATTTCTATTTTGATCTGGGTCATCTAGACTCATGTACTGAGCCATATCTAAATATACATTTTTATTATCAGGATCAGCATTTTTATATGCCAGTTTAATTTGTGTAATATTTGCAATTTCTTGATCTGTATACCACTCTAATCTTCCAAAAGATTTTTTCTTAAGGGAGTTGTTTACAAAGCTTTTTCTCTCTTGATCGCTCTTTACAAATCTATTTAAACTATCATTTGCCCCTTCAAAGAACATAATTGAGTTTACTTTTGATGCAACTTTGTCATTATTATCTAACATTTCATCCCTCAAATATTTGTATAACTGATAATATCAAGTATACACCAAAAATGAGGGGGGGGGTAAAGTTAAAATTTTAACTTTATTTAAATATTATTATCCGTTAAATCCTTTAGCAATTAAATACATTTCAGCTGAATCCTGCCTGCTGGATTGTGGCTTAAAGTGCTTAACTTCTTTAAAATTTCTTTTAAAATCAGCGAGTAATTTGTGTTCAGTGCCGCCCCTTAAAACTTTTACAACAACTGATCCGCCAACTTTTAAGTTCTCAATTGCAAACTCATACACAAGCTCGCAAAGCATAACAATTCTGTCATGATCAACATCTGAAAACCCAGTCGATGATGCAGCCATGTCGCTAAGTACTACATCTAGTTTTTTACCTGCTAAAATAGTATTAAGCTCATCTACTGTTTTTTGTTCTGTAAAGTCACCATGAATTAATTCTACTCCTTCAATTGGTTCAATCTCTTGAAGATCAAGACCAATGACAGTAGATTGTTTTTTTGCAGAATTGCATTTTTCTAAAATCACCTGAAGCCAGCTACCAGGAGCCGCACCTATATCAATAATACTGATACCTGGCTTTAATATTTTATATTTCTCATCAATCTCTAAAAGTTTAAAAGCCGCACGTGAACGATAACCCTTTTCTTTAGATAACTTCACAAACGGGTCATTAAGCTGACGCTCTAACCATAGCTTAGATGAAAGCTTTCTGCCTTTTGCTGTTTTTACTTTAATTCTTTCGGTTCTTTTAAACTGTTTCATTTTCTATAATCTTATTTGTAATTTTTTCTAAAATACTATTTTGTTTAAGCCTTGAACTTAGGAAATCAAAATTTACCAAATCAGCATCCTGATCCTGATATCTACAGCTATAAATATAAGTCTTTTCTAAAGTTTCAGGGTCAATATGCTCCTGAATACACTGCGCGCAAATTTCCTTCATCATGCACTGCATTGGCGAGTTTATACTTGCCGTAACTTTAGCTTTTGGCATATATTTTCTTATATTTTTACTTACCGCTGCCATCATTCTGTCTGAGCCGATAGTAACCACATGCTCTATGCCAGTTATATCATTTTCTCTAGAGAAAGCATCAATTGCCTGCAATATGTTTCCTTTATAAGCTTTATCACCTTCCCTGTGAATTTTAGGTGTCCCTTCATCACAGCACCAAATCGTTACATCAGATGACGCTTCAATTTCTTCCGGCTTAAATATATCCCTAAGGCTTCTGTACCCTGCTGCATATATTACCTTACAGCCATTTGCTTTTAAGCTTCTGCCAATTGAGAATAATACCGCATTACCAAGACCGCCGCCAATCAGCATAACTTTCTGATTTTTATAAATTTCGGTTGGCATCCCACTAGGACCCATAAGGCATACTTCAGTACCAATTTGTAAATGCCTGCAAAGCTTACTCGAAGCCCCCATCTCTAAAACTATCAGAGAAACAAGCCATTTTTCTTTATCTACCCATGCACCTGTTAAGGCCATGCCTTCCATTTTTCCGCTAAAGTCCTGAAATTTATAAAACTGGCCAGGCTCAAAATTTTGGGCGGCAAGCTTACTTTCTAATACCACTTCAACAATAGTAGGCGTAAGTAAATTTATACCATGAACACGAGTTATAAGCGATTCTTTAACTTTTGGGAAGATGTTTCCGGAAATATTTTCACTTTTGTTTAAAATTCTTTGAATTACAGGGTAAGCCTTTTTCGCGCTTGCCATGGCTTTTACTACATTTCCTTGATATGACGGATGCATATCCCCTAAAATACTAACGCTTAAGCCTTCATTTACCGCCAAAAATACATCTGACGTGGGCTTTGCAATTTTCTCGGGAATTACAGGTACTCCTACTTCATCCAAAAGCTGTATATAACTATTATCAACTTTTAGATTTATATCTTCAGCTACCATATTATTAGGGTTAGTGCCAGCTGCAATAAATGCCGATTTTGCTGGAATACCAATCATTTTACCATTAACATCAACTTTTAAAGCAGATAGCCAGCCGCTTTCATCTTGAGCAAACTCAATCGGAGTTGCATTTTCAACAATTTCAATACCTTGCTTAAGCGCAAGTTCAATTTCCTCATGGTTAAGTCTATAAGCAGGTGATGCTTCTATTTCCTTACGGTAAACAAGTTTAACACCGCCAAGGCTTCTTAGAAATGCCAGTTTTTCTATATTATTTAGCTGCTTAAGCGCTTTATAATGAGCTTCATATTCCTCAAATATAGTTAGTTCTTCGTTATTAAGAGAAGCTTTAAAATCCTCAATATCCTTCAGATTTGCAAACAAATTATCAAGCATTCTTGGGTAATATGCCAGCATCTCGGTTGCAGTATCAATAGCAGTAAGACCACCGCCTATAACAACTGCTGGAAATCTTACCTGAAGATTCACAAGGCTTTTAGGATTAAATGCACCGCCCGACTGCATATTCATTAAAAAATCAGATGCGGTTCTTACACCTTTAATAAGCATGTTTTTTATTTCAGGCAGGTTCGGTTTTCCTGCACCACATGCGAGCGCTATATGGTCAAATCCAAGTTCTTTTGCTTGGTTATAAGTAATATTAGATCCAAACCTAATTCCGCCCATCAGCATGAAATTTTGACGTCGCTCTAATATAATTCTAACTAAAGTCAGAAAGTTTTTATTCCATCTATTAGTAATTCCGTATTCTGCAACACCACCAAATCCATATGGCACGCGGTCATCTAAGTTTTCAAATACATCAGCAATATTTTCAATTAAATCAGTCTTATAGTTATTTGGAAGTGGCATAATTCTAAGCCCATCTATCATGGTCACAAAATTGCCTTCCATTAGCAAATGGTATGCAGCATTAATTCCTGCGGGACCACTACCTACAACCATTACATTTTTCTGGGTCAGGTTTTTAACGATAGGTCTTTCTATATTTAGCGGATTCCAGTAAGTAAGCAGGTTATAAATCTCAAGACCATAGCTTAAATTTAGCACGTCCATTAATACCTGACTTTCAATATGCGGAATATCAACAGGCTCTTGCTTTTGGTAAATACAAGACTTCATGCAGTCATTACATATTCTATGACCAGTAAGCGCAAGCATTGGGTTATCTATCATCGCCATGGCAAGCGGTGCAAATAGCAGCCCTTCTGACTTAAGATAGTTCATCTCTGAAATTTTTTCTTCTAACGGGCAGCCTGTTAAGGTAACCTGAAGCTCATTCTTTTTAAACTCATTTGATGCTTTCTCTTTAAGACCTTTACTGCATGAGTCTTTACCTTGATTATGGCAAAAAATACAGTAATGAGTTTGGTCATAAGAATATTCTTTCCCCAGGAATTCACTATTTAAGCTAAAACCATCTCTTAATTCTGCATCTTCCTCATATTTTTTATGAAGTAAGTTGTGAAAATCTAGTTTTTTAGGAAGGTAATATAAAATATTCGTTTTGTCAGAATTATGCACCAAGTTATAAGCCGTATATGTACGCATAGACTCTAGCATTTCATCTGATGGATTATTTGCATAAAGTGTAGCAATATCCTCATCTAATAAAGCAAGCTTTGCTTTTAAATATGCTTCTTCTGATATATCAATATTTGCTATATTTTTAGCAACTTCTCTTTGTACAAAATGTTTTTTAAAGCTTGCATGAAGTGCCATCTTTTTAGCATATTCTTTGCTAGAATCTGTCTCTAGAATTTTATCAAATTTCACAGCTAAAAAAGCTTCTAAATAAAAACTTATATCTATCAGGAACTTACTTAAATTATCATAGTCAGCTTGATTATTTCTAAGCTGAATCAAGTTATTGTAGCTTTCAAAATTTTCGCTTTGCAGAAAGCTTAAAAACTCTCTGTCAATTGCTTCTAAATCTGTATGCGAATATGTTGTTTTTAGCATAATATTAAAATGTATAAATTTCTATTCCAAGCTGCTCGGCTTTATCTCTAAAAAGCGCTTTATACTCACCTTGTAAATCACTCGTCATTTTGGTAAAACCTGATTTATAAGCATCTTCCATTAAATGGATATTATCACCTATATCAAAAATCCATTTATCCTTAGCAATTCCTAAGGTTTCTGAGTGCTTTACAATAGCTTCTACAAACTTAAACCCTTGTTTCGCAAGAAAGTCTCTATTGTTAACGAGAAGGCAATCAGCTTCTATGTTAGCTAAGTCAGCTATATTAGTAATAACCACTACTTTAGGGCTTTGATTCCCGGTAATTCCTTTCCTTCCAGCCATTCTAAAAATGCTCCGCCAGCTGTTGAAATATAGGTAAAATCTTCATCACAATTCGCAATGTTAATTGCAGCGTTTACATCCCCACCACCTGCAACAGATATAAGCTTTCCTTGCTTTGTAAGCTCGGCTGCCTTTTTAGCAATAGCGATTGAACCATTTGCAAACGGCTTAAATTCATATGCGCCAACTGGTCCATTCCAAATGAGTGACGCTGACTTTTCAAGAATTTCTGATATTTGAGTAACCGACTTTGACCCAATATCTAAAATCATTTCATCACTTTGAACCAAATCAAAATTTTCTTCCCTAGCTTCTGCATCATCACTAAGTTTCTTTGCAATTATTCCGTCTACAGGAAGGATAATTTTGCATCCTGATTTTTCGCAATCTAAAGCAATTTGTCTTGCACTCTCAATATAATCTTCTTCATAAAGGGATGCGCCAATATTTACACTATTGAGTTTAAGGAAAGTATTAGCCATAGCTCCGCCAATAACCAAATAATCAACTTTGTTAATCAAATTTTTTAAAATATCAATTTTAGTCGAAACTTTACTTCCGCCAACAATAGCTGTAACTGGCTTCTTAGGATTTAATACAATGTTTTCTAAATTTGTAATTTCGTTGTTAAGCAGTAATCCAGGATATGATGGAAGGAACTGATTTACAAATGAAATTGACGTATGACTTCTATGACAGCATGAAAATGCATCATTTATAAATACGTCCATGTTACCTGCAAGTTCTCTAGCAAACTCTATGCTTCCCTCTTCTTCACGCTTGTCAAACCTGATATTTTCAAATAGTACAACTTGATTGCTATTTAAAAGCTCTTTTGCCTTATTAATATCAGATTCAAACTGAATTGATACGCTTGGTATAAGTTCTTTTAACGCTTCAAATACAGGCTTTACAGAAAAGTTTGGATCAATACCTTTTGGTCTGCCTAAATGCGTTAACACCAAAACTTTGGCATTTTGCTTTATTAAAGCCTCAAGTGTTGGAAGTGACTTTTTCACCCTTGTTAAATCTTTAATAACGCCATTTGTAATAGGCACGTTAAGATCAAGTCTAAGCAATACTTTTTTATTATTTAAATCAGCTTTAGTAAAATCTTTCATTCTTATAAATCCTTAGCAACTAACCTTGCAACATCTAACATTCTCACTGAGAAACCCCATTCATTATCGTACCAGCTCATAACTCTTGCAAACCTATTACCAACTACTGCTGTTTCTAATAAATCAACTGTAGAGCTGTTTGGATTGTGGTTAAAGTCAATTGATACTAATGGCTCATTTGAAACCCCAAGCGCACCTTTCATATATGAATTTGCAGCATCAGATAAAATCTCATTGATTTCAGCTTTCGATGTATCTCTATTTGCTACAAAGCTAAGGTCAACAAGTGATACGTTTGGTGTTGGAACCCTGATAGCAGAACCAAGTAATTTACCTTCAAGTTCAGGTATAACAAGCCCAATTGCCTTAGCAGCGCCTGTTGTTGTTGGAACCATTGAAGTACCCGCAGATCTTGCGCGTCTTAAATCTTTGTGACTACCGTCTAATATATTTTGGTCATTTGTGTATGCATGAACAGTTGTCATAAAACCGCTTTCAATACCGATTTTATCGTTTAAAACTTTCGCAACTGGCGCTAAACAGTTTGTAGTACATGATCCAATTGATATTACTTTATGCTCGTTAGATAAAATATCATCGTTAACTTTGTATACAATTGTTGCATCTGCTTCATCACAAGGTGCTGATACTAATACTTTTTTTGCACCTCTTTCTAAGTGCTTAGCTGCATCCGATCTTTTGTTAAATTTACCAGAGCATTCTAGAACAATATCAATACCGCTCCAGTCAAGTTCATTAATATCTCTGCATCTTGTAAGCTTCATTCTATGACGACCAGCAACTATATAGTCACCGTCAGCATAAAGTTCGCCCCTGAATGCGCCATGAACTGAGTCATATTTAAGTAAGTGAATATGCGAGTTAATCTCAGCAGGACCATTAACAGCAACAAGGTCAATATCATCAAACGGATACTCTACAAGCGCTCTGATTACACATCTACCAATTCTACCAAGACCGTTTATCGCTATTTTCACCATATTATTTCCCCATTTTTGCTAAAACTTTGTTTACAACATTTTCTTTAGTAAATCCAAAATGCTCAAAAAGTACATTTCCTGGCGCTGATTTACCAAAATCACTCATTCCTATGAAAATCCCGTTATCACCTATGAATCTTTCCCATCCTAAGCTAATTCCAGCTTCAATAGCTACTTTTTGGCTATTAGGATTAAGCACTGATTTTCTATATTCTTCAGACTGTTTGACAAAAAGCTCCATAGAAGGCATGGATATAACATTTACCTTGTGTCCTTTTGCTTCAAGCTCTATTGCGCTATCTACTGCAACGCCTACTTCTGAACCTGTTGCTAAAATTTGAATGTCAGCATTATCAGATCCGTAAACTTTATAAGCACCTTTTTGTACTTGATTATTGTCTAAATCTGTTTTTAATCTTCTTAAGTTTTGCCTTGTGAGAATAAGTGCGCTAGGACCATTATGTTTTAAAGCAAATTCCCATGCTTCCATTGTCTCTACAGCATCACAAGGTCTTAGAACTGTCATATGCGGTATTGACCTAAGCATTGCTAAATGCTCAATCGGTTGATGAGTAGGTCCATCTTCCCCAACGCCTATTGAATCATGCGTAAGTACATATATTACATGCTGATTCATAAGAGCAGAAAGCCTTATTGCTGGCTTCATATAGTCTGCAAAAACTAGGAATGTACCAGAATATGGTATTACATTTCCATAAACTGCCATACCGTTCATCATTGCAGCCATTCCATGCTCTCTTACGCCGTAATGAACATATGCACCGCTAAAATCATTAGCGCCTATTATTTTATGTGTTTTAGTTTTAGTATTATTTGACCCTGTAAGATCAGCAGATCCACCAAGTAAAGTATCAAGATACTTTCCTAAATACTCAATTGTATTACCAGATGACTGTCTGCTTGCTTCAGGTGCTGTGTTTGTTTTTAAATGTTCTTTAAGCTCTGCAATTGCTTTATTAAGATTAGCTTCAAAATCTTTAGGCTTTGCTGTAAAATCATTTTCGCTTAAGTTTTTGTTTTTTATAGCATTTTGCCACGCTTCATATTCGCTGCTGCCGTTTTCAGCTGCTTCCTGCCAAAGTTTATATACATCTTCAGGAATTTCAAACGGAGTATGTGACCAGCCTAATTTATCTCTAAGACCCTGAATCTCACTTTCACCAAGTGGCGCACCATGTGATTTTTCAGATGCTTCTTTAGTAGGAGCTCCAAAACCAATTTTAGTTTTAGCAGCTATAAAATATGGCTTTTTAGAATTTCTGGCATTTTCAAGAGCTTTTTTGATTTGCGAGTGGTTATGACCATCAATAATCTCAACTTCAAATCCATAAGCTTTATAACGGTTTATAATATCTTCAGATACTGTAAGAGAAGTTGCACCATCAATAGATATGCTATTATCATCAAATATAAACACAAGGTTATCAAGATTTAAGTGTCCTGCGAGCGATGAAGCTTCGTGTGAGATACCTTCCATAAGGCAACCATCACCAAGTGTCACAAAAATCTTATGGTTTATAACATCACTGCCAACTTTGCTTGCAAGCTTCTTAGCTGCAATTGCCATACCTACTGCGTTTGCCATACCTTGACCCAGTGGCCCAGTTGTGGTTTCAACTCCAATGGTATGACCATATTCCGGATGACCAGGCGTACGAGAATCAAGTTGTCTAAATTGCTTTATATCATCTATTGTAAGGCCATAACCCAAGAAATGAAGTAGCGCATATTGTAGCATTGAACCATGACCATTTGATAGAATAAACCTGTCACGGTTAGGCCATTTCGGATCTTTTGGGTTAAATTTAAGTACGGATGAGAAAAGAACTGCTGCGATGTCTGCCATCCCCATTGGCATTCCAGGGTGCCCTGATTTAGCTTTTTCAACTGCGTCAGCAGCTAAAATTCTTATACTATTTGCCATGTGGAGGTGTTGTTCAGACTTATGATTATGTTTCACTACTGCCTCTAGGATCAAAAAAATTTGTTGAATTGCAGCATGTATACTATATTTATAGTAATATTACAAGTTTAGAGTAACGGAATTTATTAACATGAAAATGATTATTGCGCTTAAAAGTTTGAAAAACATAGTAATTCAAAGTTTCTATAAAAAAGATTTATACAGAAATGTTGTATATAACTGGAAAGGATACGGTCAAAAATATTTGCTTATCTTATGCCTAATTGCATCAATCCCTACAATACTGTTTTCAGGCGCATTGCTTGACGATATATATGATATTTTAGGTGACGTTTTGCAGCTTCATGATAAAGCTATTAGCAATACCGATAAGCAGGAAGCTGAATCTGCAAAATTTATTAATGATTTACTTACTCAAGTACCTGAATTTATTGTAAAAAATGATAGAATATCAGCTAATAATGATGCTCCTTTTATTATCAAGTCTAATGTATTAGATAAAAATATTGTATTAATTGACACCAAACCTGGCAGCACCCCTAAAAATGAATACATGGTAAATGTAAATGACACTAGTATTAGTTTTGGCGAAATTACCCTAGATTTAACTCCACATGTACAAGGCATACAAAAGATTGTTAATTCTGATACAATTTATGAATACATTCGCAGCTTTTATAAGGCTAGCGTATCGTCATTTATGACAATTATTTTTGCAAGTGTGGGTTATTTTATAGCTGCCATTTATTTTAAACTTATTGTTAATTTAATTGGTATGTTTTTACTCAATAAATTTAGCAAGCTTGGCTTTAATAAGGAACAGGTTTTTAGAATTGTTTCTATCTCAGCCTCTCCTGCTATTGTTATACTCAGCGGTTTCAATTTAGTTGTATTTTTATCTTATTTCTTATTTAAAAATAATATGATGGGTGCTAACTATATTTCAACACAAAGCCAGATATTTTCATTAGTATCACTAGGTTATTTATTTTATGGATTTATTAGCATAAAACACCAACATTTGACTAAAAATTAATAATTAAAATTTACACTTGAACTTAAATAATAATTATAATATACAACACTTATTAATCTAACATTAATTCAAGGGTAAAATTATGCTAAATAAAGGTAATGTTATAAAATATGATGAAACTTTCCTAAAACCTACATTTCGCAGCGAAGTTGAAGAAAAATACCCTTTAACTCCTTCACAACAATCATTGCTTTCAGGCTTTGTAGGATTTAGCACAATAACAAAGGTTAAAGATGAAAAGTATCAAGTTCCAAAGATAACTTTTGAACAAGCAAATATGTTTCGTGTAACATTTGACAATAATTATTCAGAAGTACTTGTAAAAGCTCTGATTAATTGTTATCATGGTATTAGTCATAATTAGTAAATAAGTGTATTTAAAATGTTAAAATTATTGTCTATTGTGTTAGCTTGCTTTGTTTTAACCTCATGCCTAGAGAAAAAACTACGTGACTTAGAAAGCCCTTGCGTTGCTAACGAATATAATGCTTCTTCTGACAATGAACCTTGCGTAAGAAGACCAGCAAATGCATGGATTAGCAAAGTATAATACAATTTTAGCTATGCACATAAATTACGAGCGACATGTAGTAAAATCTACACAAGCTATGAAATGAGGTGTGCAAATTTTAACGTAAAAACTATAGATTGACAAATCTAATACAAAAAGTAAATTGGGCGTAAAAAATTAATACAAATTAAAAAGTTATGTCCAAATATCATATCACACATCAAAACAGCACTTACTATATTGATTTCTCTATTCCTGTTAATCTCTATCATTCGCTTTTTGTGACAAGTAAGAAATTTCCAGGTACTCAGTACAAAGTCTTAGAAAATTACCTAAAAGAACATATTTCCGATTATCATAATGAAAATGAACTTAAAGAAGATATTTACAACAAAATCAATGAAATAGAACCCCTTGGTATATTAGATACATGGTTTGGTCTTTCCAACAAAAACAATTACCTATTTAATTTTTCACTTATTTATACGCCAAAAAACTATTTTAAAATAAGCGATACAGCCAATAATAGCATAACCATTACCTCAAAAATGGTAAATCTTGATGACATATCATTTGCAGGTGCTGTATTTGTACCATCTTACGGAAATCATGATATTTTACATACTGCATTTCAATATAACTCTAATTTTTCAAAACCATCGGGTGATTTATATAGTATATTATATAATGGTTATTACGCGCATATTCATTATGAAATTGAAGGTAATTTTGACTTCAATAATATCAGCTCAATTTACCAGAGAGCTTTAGCTTCTGAAAAAATGCATCAGTCTGAAGATAACGAATTTTTATATATAATAGATTGCGATTACGTTCTTAATTGATAAAATACTTGCAAAATAAGTACGCATTATTAAATTTCAAAGATTCCAGAACACTTTTTGCATAAATTATGCAATACCAGAAATGATGAGAGACGCGTACAAAATAGTACGCGAGCGAGAAATGACGCAGTATTCCTATAAATAGCTAAAAACAGGAACTAAAAGCGATGTGTAGCAAACTACACGAGCTTTGTAGTGACGCATTATTAAATTTCAAAGACTCCAGAACACTTTTTGCATAAATTATGCAATACCAGAAATGACGAGAGACGCGTACAAAATAGTACGCGAGCGAGAAATGACTCAGTAGTGCTTAATTTATGCAAAAAGAAATTTTATTCTTCTTTGAAAGAATGCCTTAAACTATAAACAATAGGACTTAGGAAATATTCCAGGAAGGTACGTTCACCTGTTACTATGAAGACTTCTGCTGGCATACCAGCGAGTAGCGTTTTCTTTTGTGCTTTTACTGAATCCATATCTATTGTGACGCGTGCTAAATAATATGGCTGACCACTTTTTTCATCTACTACTTTATCTGAAGATATATATTTAATTTTGCCATCAAAACGTGGAGTAAATCTTGCTTTAAAAGCTGTTACCATTATTTTTGTAGGCTGACCTTCTTTTACAACATCAATATCTTTGGTAAAAACCTTTGCCTCAACTATAAGCTCAGCATTTGAAGGAGTAACTTCCATTATAGGCTGGCTTGGTGGAATAACCCCACCTTCAGTATGGAATCTTAAGTTTGTTACTATACCATCTTCTGGCGCTGTAATAACTGTTCTATTCTCAATATCCTGCGCGGCATCAACCTCTTGTTTAAGCGATGCTAGTTGCTGATCAAGCTCTTTTAATTCCTGTGAAAGCTCACGCTTGCGGTTTTGCTTCATTTGCTCAACTTTAAGCCTTACTTCATTTATTGATTCTTTAGTTTTGTTAATATTTGAATGATACTCACTAATTCTAATATCAAGTTCCGCTATATTTTTTTCAAGTGATAAAAGCCTTGTTTTTTGAACCAATTGCTTTTCATATAGTGTACGTACATTATTTAACTCTTCCTGAACAAGCTCTTTTTCTTTATTAGTTGCTGCAAGCTGATTTTCAAGATTATGCACCTGATCATTAGCAATGTTAATTTGCTGTTCATGAATACCGATTTGTCCTTTTAAAGTATTCAAATTCTCAGATAACACTTTTTTCTCTGTTTCCCAGATTTTAACAAGCTCAGGATTCTCTGCGATCTCTACGCCAGCTGGCAGCATAAAACTGTCTTGCTCTTCTAATTCAGAATTAATTCTTGCTTCAGATATTTTCTTAGCGTTTGTTTGATTTATAAGAACCTGAAGTCTGGATTTAGCCTGAGTCTTTGAAAGCTGCATAAGAGGCTGACCGCGTTTTACAATATCCCCTTCTTTGATTAAAATCTTTTCAACAATCCCACCCTGAAAATGCTGTACGATTTTTGTATTTCCAGTTGGTACAATTGTACCATGAGCAATAACAGCACTATCAAGCGGTGCAAAACCACCCCAAACTATAAAAAACAGAAAGAAGAATACAACAATATACATACCTCTTTCCAAGCCATGCCTGATATGATCAACCAGATTTAGCATTTGAGGATCATTGCTATATTTTTCCCTCATTTTACCAATGGTAAGTGGCGGCATGTTCTTAGGAAACCAGTTACGTAGTTTCATTATAAGTGTTAATATGCTTCTATTCATGCGCCGCTCTTATTTGTAATTTTAGTCATAATTATTTCTTTTGTATCATAATCTAAGATAGTACCGTCACGTAAAATCATCACTTTATCTACTGCATTTAATATAGAAAATCTATGTGAAATAATAACTGTAGTAATACCTTTTTCTTTAACTTTCTGTATCGCTCTAAATAAAGCTGCCTCGCCGTTTTGATCAAGGTTTGCATTTGGTTCATCAAGAACTAAGAATTTTGGATTACCATAAAATGCTCTAGCTAGAGCAATTCTTTGCTTTTGACCACCCGAAAGCGCAGCCCCCTCTACACCAATTCTGGTGTTATATCCCTCAGGAAGCTTTAAAATTAAGTCATGAACTTCTGCCATTTTAGCAGCTTCTATTACACTTTCATCATCAATATCTTCCTGCATTCTGGCAATATTTGCTTTTACCGTACCATTGAAAAGCTCAATATCTTGCGGTAAATAGCCTATATATTTACTACAGCTAAACTCTTCTTTTGCCCTATTCCATTTAAAGAGATCAGCTCCGTCTAATGTTACCTCACCCTGTGATGGTGGAAGTATGCCTACCATAAGTCTTGCTAAAGTTGACTTACCCGCTGCACTATCACCAATAACAGCTACTACATCGCCATTATTAATTTCAAATGACATACCTTTAATAATAGGTCTATGTTGCTGAGGAGTCTTACCTTGTATAACGTATACCAGGTTACTAACTTTTATATTACCGCTAGGTTCAGGCAGTTGAATATCCTGCGTAGTAATTGCTTTGGTATCTAAAAAGTTTTTAAGCTTCTCAAAGCCCTTACGAGCAATAATAACATGCTTCCATGAAGCAACAATTGCCTCAAAAGGACCAAGAGCGCGCCCAACTAAGATAGAACCGGCAATCATTCCGCCGCTTGTAAGTTCACCCTTAAGAACTAGCATTGCACCTGCACCAGTAATTGCGATTTGAATAGTAAACCTAAAAAATTTAGTAATATTTGACAGCGCAGATGATATTTTCATTGCTTCTTCACGGTAATAATTACCGCTTTTATTTCTCTCATCCCAGAATTTAAAAATATTATTTACCATACCCATAGCTGCTACAACTTCAGAGTTTCTTGATACAATATCCATCTGCATCATACTACGGTTAAAGCTTTCATTAGCTGTATCATACATTTTTTTAGTAGATCTCTCAGAAAGTAAAGCCAAAGTAATTAGTATTACAGCGCCACTTACCGTAATAATTCCATGAACTGGGTGAAGGAAAAACAAAGTAATTAAAAATACTATTGCCCATGGAGCATCTATAAATGTCGTAAGACCTGTACCGCTGATGAAATTCTTAACATTCTCAAGTTCACGAAAGAAAATAGATGTAGAAGCACCTCTATTGTGAAGAGTATAATAAATTGATCTTGTAAAAATTTCTTTTGAAAGCTCACGATCCAGCCATAAAGCATAGCCACGTAACATTTCGGTTCTAGCGCCGTTAATCATCACCATTGCTACAATTGATGTCATAACTATGATAGTAAGCATAAGTAATGTATGCAAACTTCCGCTTGAAATAACCCTATCTAAAACCTGAAGGGAATAAATAGACATAGCAAGCATAAGAAGATTATACACGAGACCGAAAACTATAGAAAAATGAAGAACGTATCGAGATTTGTATATAAGCTTCAGCAATACATTTTCACTATCTTCATCAATTTCTAATAACTTAAATAAAATACGCATTACTAACTACTTAAACTGTTTAACTCATTTTTTTAAGTATAGTAGTATTTCTTATACCATTCAACAAATAACTCTGTTCCTTTTTCTAAAGCAACTGTTGGCTGAAAGCCTAATTCTTTTTGAGATAGCGAAATATCAGCATATGTTTCTCTCATATCACCTTTACTCATGGGCAAATCTTTAATTATTGCTTTTTTACCTAAAAATTTCTCAATATAACTTACTAAATCTGTAACTTTTTCGGGGTTATTATTCCCCAGGTTGTAAATTTTGTATGGATCGCTAGCATTATGGTTAACTTTACAAGATGCAATAATACCTGCAACAATATCATCCACATAGGTAAAATCACGTTTTAGCTGCCCTTTTTCAAAAAGCGTTATTTCTTTTTCATGATCTATATTTTGGGTAAATGAGAAAACTGCCATATCAGGTCTGCCAAAAGGACCATAAACTGTAAAAAACCTAAGTCCAACTGTTGGAATTTTATATAAGTGCGCATAGCTATAAGCCATTGCCTCATCTGCAATTTTTGTTGCGGCATAAAGTGACATAGGAGATAGTATTTTACTATCCACTGAAAAAGGAACAGTATTTTCAAGACCATATACAGAGCTTGAACTTGCAAATACAAATTGTTTTATTTCCGCCTGCCTAAGCCTTGCAAATTCCATAATAGATAGCATGGCAGATAAATTGTGTTTGCCATATTCAAATGGATGATCAATAGAGTATCTTACCCCAGGCTGGGCAGCCAAATGAATAATATAATCAATAGATACATTACCCAGCAAATCTTTCAACTTGTCAAAATTTCCTACATCAAACTCATGATATTCAAAACAAGCATGCTGAATGTCACTTAAACGCGCTTTTTTAAGGCTTAAATCATAATATGGCACCATAGCATCTATACCAATAACATTATGCCCCGCCAGTAATAAAGTCTTTGCCGTATGATATCCAATGAATCCAGCAACACCTGTAATTAAGTACGTACTCAACTGTTTTTCCTCAAATTTTCAATTATTCTTGAATTAATACCTGATTTTATAGGGTTGACAACTAATTTATTAAAAGGCTAAGATAAGAACCCCTTAATAAATTAACGGAGGTCAAAATGCCAGACATTAAATTTGAACCCAGCCAAAGCCTTACATTAGGCGTAGAAATTGAACTACAATTATTAGACCAAGAAACATATGACCTCAGACCATCTGCACTAGAGCTGATAGATATAGTTGGAGATAAACATCCCAAAATCAAACCTGAAATTTTCCAAAGTATGTTAGAAGTTAATACAGAAGTATGCAGTGATGTTCATCATGTCAAAAACTGTATAAGCCAGACATTTTCTGAATTAAACACAGCGTGCAATCAAATTGGTATTAAGTATGCTACTACTGGCACTCATCCATTTGCACGTTATAGTGAGAGAATTTTATACCCTCTTCCTAGATACAACGAACTTATAGATAGAAACCAGTGGATTGCACGCCGCCTTAGTATATTTGGGCTGCATGTTCATATTGGTATTGAATCACAGGAAGAATGTATAGGTCTTATGAATTTTATGCAGCACTTTTTGCCACAGCTTGCAGCACTTTCATGTAGTTCACCATTTTGGCAGTCAAAAGATACAGGGCTTTATTCATCTAGACTTTCAGTATTTGAGGCATCGCCTACCAGCGGTCACTGCGATTATATTAAAGACTGGCAGACTTTTAGCAATATTGTGCATACTTTAAAAGAGTGTAAGGCTATAAAATCTACTAAAGATTTATGGTGGGATATAAGACCTGCACCCCACTATGGTTCGCTTGAAATCAGAATATGCGATGGCACTGCAACATTTCACGAGCTTTTAGGAATTGTGGCGTACATTCATGTTCTTGCGCACTATTATCACAGGTATAAAAACTATCCGGTAGAATTGTTTAGGCTTATCAATAACCATGAAACTTTCATACCACTTTGGATAATTAGAGAAAACAAATGGCGAGCAATGCGCCATGGTATTAATATGGAAACTATTAAACACGATGGTACAACATTATTACTTAAAGATGACACTTTTAAAAACTTAGAGATTTTAAAGGATATTATATCTGAACTGAATTATGGAGAATATATTGGTTATATTATAAATATATTTCAGTACGGTAATAGCGCTAACAGACAACTGAAAAAGTACAAAAAAGCTAAAAGCTTAAGACAAGTTGCCAAAATGAATGCAAGCGAATGTTATGAAAGTTTTTTAAATAACAAAAATTGCATTATTTAGATTTAGACTTAGATTTTGGCTTTGTCTTTTTCTCTTTTTGTTCAATTATATCTATTATAAATTTTGGTGATTTTTTCATAGCTGACTTAGCTGGTTTCATAATATTTGTGTTACTTTCCTTATTGTCAGAAGTTAACAAATTATTATTTGCACCAGGCATTAAAGCGCTTGTGCGTTTTAATGTTTTTTCTTCTGGCTGAAGTGACTTTGCTTTGTTACCATATATAACTTTATCATTGGCCAAGGTAATATCATTTGCTTTGAGAAAATCTTCGTATTTTGTACCATCTGGCATCTCTAACTGATTTGTAATAGCAAATTTGATAAATTCCACTTCAATATCAGATAAAGGTTTTTGACTACTAAGTTTCTGCGATAATATTATTTTTAAAGGGCTAAAAGATATTTCTTGTATTGTTTTATTACGGTACGTAGATATATTGGCTGAATAATTATTTTCCCACGCCCAAATCAGTGGATTATGAAGTACTCCAAAATCATCTCTAATTAGAATATTGTTATTTGCTGCATACACAATTGGATCAAGAGTTTTACTACTATACATAACTTCAATCCATCCACCATTTTTAAATAATGGATCATTAATATGCATTCTGCTAATGACATCTAACTGCTTCATTATATTTTCAATTTTATCCAAGCTTTCATCTAAAATAAACTTAAAAATATTTGCAAATTCATTTCTGATACGATTAAAGAGTTCCTGTTTAGAATTTATTTCATGAGGATTTAGTTTTTCTGGATAGATATCTTTCCATCTTTTAATGACTTTTTTTACATCTTGCCCCATATTTGCATATTCATTTGCAATATTAACGGTTTCGTGCTGATATAAATGCTTCCATTCCTCTATAGCATTTTGAAGATTCATATGCGCATATTTAAACTGCGGATTCTTTTCCAAATCAAAAGAAAAATGTTTTGTGTAATCTTCTAATGCTACACCAATATTAAATAAATCAGCAGATCTTTTATCTATAATATGATAAGCATAATCTAAACTTAGCTGATCAACTATTCTTTTTAAACTTTCATTAAATTCAGCAATATTAAATTTTAAATGCCCACTATTTATATAATTTAAAAATCCATAATGCTTTAGATGAATATGCAAGTTTTTGATTAAATCAGGAAATGTTCTGTGAAAAACCATAAATGATTTTCCGTGGTCAATTTTATTTACTTTGTAAGTATCATCTTCTTGATCATGAGTAACCATTAAGTTCTCTGCATGATAATCAACATCGCCTAATACACTGCAAGTAGCGATAACACTTTCAAAGCCTTTTAATTGACTAAGCTTAGTTGCATTTATATTGGCCAATAACGTTTTTGGACTCTCTACAAAATCTTTTAGACTAATTGCATTTTTTATAAATTTAGATGCATAATAAACTTTATTGTAATCATCAATTCCTGGCTTAACTACTTTCTCTTTAGGCGCTTTTCCTGTAAGAGCAAATTCAAATAAATCTGCTGCCATAATTTCATTAATGCCGTCATGTCTATCGTTTTTAGCTTCTTGCGTAATACAATCTGAACGTTCTTTGTAAAAACTTTTTAACATATGACGTTCATTATTTGTAACTAGATTAGCTTGATATCCAGATGCTTTACCAGCACCTTTTTCTGCTACTTTTTCAAATTGCCATCTGTCACCTGTTTGCCTTTCTATTTGTAAATTTTTTACTCTTTTAGCGTACCTGTTAAATCTGCCCTTTTCATCGCCAGCCTTGTATTTACTTTTTAAATTTATAAGCTCTTTCTGTGTTTGAGCTTGTACTCGGTTACCAATCTTCACAAAATCTGCATTTTCTTTTTCAATGTTTTTTAATATTTTTAATATACGTTTATTATCTTTATAATAGTCTTTGAGACCATCCAGAATACCTTGTAACGTATTATTTTTAAGATTTTTACTATCAGAAACACTTAAAACATTAAATATATTTGTTGCTATAATGTCTGAATTTATCAATTCTTGTGGCAATGAATTAGTAGTTAAAACAACTATTTCGCAAGCCCGTTTTATTATTTGGTTATCATTTAATTTTTGCGCCAAAATATCTCCAGATAATTTTAGCATCATCAAATATTCATTTTGTATAGTTTTAAAAGTGCCTATAAAATTATCATTTTTAAAACGTTTTCTTAAAGTATTATAGGTAATATCTAATACTTCAGATGTCACTTTATTTACAAAATTTTGTCTATCTTGACCTTTTAACTTACTTTTATCAGCTTCAAGCTCTGCTATAAGCACAGAAATATCAAGAACTAATGATTTAAAATCTAAAATATTTTCAACTTCATTATTTGATATCTGATCTGCAGCAATTACCATTCTGGTAAGTAGCTCTAAAAAATCTATATCTATTTTGTAATGTTTCTGTAGTGCTTTAAATAAACTTTCAGAAGATTTTTTTATATGATCAAGATTATCTGAAGATTTTGTCATGATAATTACCGGCATTTAATAATATATTATTAATATTCTAACATATACCATGTTTAAGTTCAATAGGATCTACTAAGTACTTCATAAATAAGGAAAACCTGATGCTTTTATTTGACAACCTGGGGTTATACAAATATAAGTAACAACCATTTATACAATTAATCAGGAAAATCAGATGTTTATTACCATTTTCATAGACATAGCAATACTTACTACAATGGGTATAATTTTATACCGCTTTTATAAAAATTTTGATAGTTTTGCATCAAGCTATGGTGCAGAAATTTTAACAACCCTTGGAATTTTTGGCTGTTTTTTAGGTACTTTAATATCACTATTTAGCCTTGACCCCAATGACGTTACTGGCACTATGCCATCATTTCTAAGCAGCATAAAAACAGCATTCATTTGCTCAGCTTTTGGTGTACTTGGAGCATTGCTGATACGGGCAAGACATAAATTTAAAGAGCCAAAGGGAGAAACAGTATTATCAACAATAAAATCTATGCATAAGGATCAGAATAGAAATTTTAGAATTGCTTTAAGATTTGCTCGTAAAGGTTCTAATAAATTAGTTGAAATGAATCAACAAGCCTTAATCATAGCTTTAAACAATATTGTTTCTGATTTTAATAATCATTTTACCACTCAATTTGGGGAAAATTTTAAGCATTTAAATAGTGCTGTAGAGAAGCTTGTCGTATGGCAAACTGAATATAAGAATGATCTTGATAAAATTATAGTACATCAAAAAAATCTGAATCATTCTCTTGATATAATAAAGGACACTTCACCAATTTTTGATAAAAAAATTATTGAAGTTCTAGAGGCAATGAAATATGTTCACGACTCATTTTTAAAGGATGTTGAAAAATATCAACATGATATAAACAGTCAAATTACCACAAATGTCACAAATATTAATGCTTCATTAAAAACAGTAGAGAAATCATTAGAATACTCATTAATTTCTCTAGATGATAACCTTTCCGCTTTAAGCAACAAATTTCTTGAGGACTATACCCCTCTTACCGAAGCACTGCAAAAAGTTGTGAATATTGCTAAAGATATTAAACTTCCTGAAGAGGCTTAATTTATGAATGCTGATTCTGAAGGTCAGGGTTATTGGGCGCCGCTTGCTGATCTTATGACCGGGCTTATGATGCTGTTTATGCTAATTGCCGTATCATATATGTGTATGGTAGAAGAAAAAGCCATAAGCAATGCCAAAAATAATAGCTCAGGCTCAGCTATTCAAACTGATATACAAAATGACCTTCACTTAGAGTTTAATCATAAGCTTAAAAACTGGAATGCAAAATTTGTGGAAGGCACTGGCATTCAATTTTTAAACGCTGATGCATTATTTGACACTGGCAGGGCTAATATTAAACCGAAATTCAGAGCAATTTTAAATGAGTTTATCCCTAAATATATCAAAATTCTCTCCCAGCCAAAATATAGAAAATACATAAAAGAAATTCGTATAGAAGGTCATACCTCACCTGGGTGGGACAATGTAAGCTTAGATCAGGCTTATTATAATAATATGCGTCTATCGCAAGAACGCACCGCCTCAACTTTATATTATTTACTCAATCACAGATCCGTTGACAGAGAAGCCGATTGGCTACGTACGGTTCTTACCGCAAATGGTTTATCGTCATCAAATCCAATATATTTAAAAGGCACAAAAATAATAGATAGCCTCGCCTCTCAAAGGGTGGAATTTAAGATTATTACCATATCCAATAACGCATCAAAAGAAATTTCAAATGCAGTACGGAAGGATGGCAAATGAGCGAGATATTTCAGTTACCAAAATTTGAAAAACTAAGTCAGCTTAAAGTAAAGATGGGTATTGCGGATAAAGCAGAAAAGACATGGACTATAAAGGATAATAAAAAATATGATATAAAAGTGCTTTATCTTAGAGATAGAGATGTAAAAGATTATAAGGAAATAGACCTACCAAAATTTCATGTTACACAGTGCAAAACTGTTAAAGACCATAATCATCCCATTAAAATATTTGAAGAAGAAGAAGAAGAAAATCCTAAACACTTGCATTCATCTTTCAAAATAGGCTCCCCCGATAATAGAGGTAAATTTTTACTATATTATATATGTGAGTGCGGCTATATATCAATTGCTATAAAAAAATTGGATGTATGTCAATTTTGTTTAGAAGTAATAATGGGCAATGAATTTAAATACAAAACTTCAAAAGAAAGAGAAATTATAGTTAAAAATTTTAATCTTGAAGATTTTTGCGAAAAATATTCTAATAAATTTGATAACTTCGAACATTTCGAGTCTGCACTTACCTCAAAAATAAATCATTATGCCCCAAACCATTCAAATATTCGCGCAAGGCTTATTCAAAAAAGAGGTAATAAGTGCCAAAGATGCCTCATTAAACCTGCAAATGATTGTGATTTACATATGCACCATAAAAACCGCATTAAATATGACAACCACGATGAAAATCTGGAACTGCTTTGTGTAGCATGCCACATAGAGGAGCATGATCATTAAAATTCCCATGATGTATCTGCGATGGTTGAGTGAATCACACCCTCTTCTAACACGTGGTGCTTTTCGCCTGATACTGCGTTACCACCAAAAAAGCTCAGAAAACCGTTCTTAAAGTTATTAAATGACAATGCTGTATTGAAATTACCACCTACATCAATACCATACCCGTGACGCTTCTCCTCATGCTTTAAGCACCGTTAAACTTTATGGCTCAATATCATATCCCTTAAGCGCCCATTTGTCTTCTTCCTTTAGATGAACAATTGAGCCAGTGAATAAATGGGACTCTTCTTCAGAGGTAATAAGCCCACGCTCTCTAAGCTTACGAGCATAAATTTTCGCTATGTCGCAAACCCATTCGTATGCTTCTTCTTCTGTATCAGACCACCTATCAACTTCATCATATAAAAACTTATGCCAACTTCCCTGTGATGGAGGATTTTGCAAATTATAATTTCTAAGAAACTTTTGAAAAATATAATATATTTCTTTAAGAGATTTGATCGAGTTAGGATTAGTTGAATTAAAATCTATTTCTATAATATTTTCAACCATAGCATCGCTAGAAGCACCTATCTCAGGACTTATCATTTGTAAAATCCAAAAATGATCTTTAAAAAATTTAAATTCGAAATCGCTTATACTATACATTTATTATTCCTTATTTCATAGATGGAAATGCAGTTATAATTTTATAAGATTCCCCAACTCTTTTAATAATTACACTTATTTTTTGTGAAGTTTTTGGTTGTGCATTTTTTATAAATTCTTCAATACCCATATCTATAACTTGTTTTCTATCATAACCATATCCAACGTTAAACCCAACATTATAATCTGTTAATTTAAAGTCATCAAGCTCAGTATTCTTCAGCCAATGATCGAAGTCGCTATTATGTAATGCTTTTTCGATTGCCATTTCAGCTGTTTTTTTGTCATAGAACCTCGATGATCCTGTAATAGTTTTATAATTATCCGCTATCCTCTGCTTTAAATTAGTATCAGTAATTTCAATATGTCTCTCGAGAGCATGACCCTTGTTTGCACCACCTTCATGGTGTTTAAGATCAACCGTATGCTTTGTTGCAGAGCCTCCGCCATTCCCATGTTGCTTATTATAGAACGTACTAACGCCACCAGTTACACCATTAACCTTACCAGTACTACCTTTTACAGCCTGCATCACAAGCTTGGTATCAGCTGTTACACCCGTACTAATTATAGATCCTGCAATTGCTACTGCCGCTATATTCCTTGCTGTATAATCTGATAAATATGGATCATAATACTTAAGCTTGTCTGCAAATACTCCAATAGCATAATCAGCGCCTCTAGCAATATATTCCCCAAATGCCTCAGCTCCAACAAAATTCTTCAATCCCGTGCTTAATGCAACAGCAGTACCTTTAGCCATACCTAAAGCAGCATACATCGCAACTTCATATGCAGTTCCATATTTGTCTGTCAGCTTATCAACAACATTTATTATATTATCAGCACTATATCCAAACTTAGATATTAACTCATGTCCTTTTGGAATCTCACTATCAGAAGAATTTCTTAAATTACCTTCCTCATTAATGTAAAAAATTCTTTTATCGTTTAATATATGCTCGGGTATTTCACTATATCCCCCAAAATATTCAGCAAGCACGTTAAGACTTTCTGAACCTACGTAATTAGGCTCATTGATGTCTACTCTGTTTATATTACCTTGATTATCCTGAGATAAATCACTTTCATTACCTAAAATACTCCTTGCATATTCATCTGCCTCTTTATTTAGCCCATATGTATGATAATCGTCTTGGATATCACTTTTGATCACAGACTCTTCTTTAGCTATACTAAATAACTTACCGACTGTCTCGATCTTATCCTTGATCTCTTCGTACTGAGCCTGTGTTGGCACTGGCGCATATATAGAATAATGATCGTCTTTTACTGATTCCCACTCCTCTATCTTGTTTACGTCATGATTGATGCCATCGACGGATGTATCTGCGATGGTTGAGTGAATCACACCTTCTTCTAACACGTGGTGCTTTTCGCCTGATACAGCATTCCCAGCAAAAAGACTCAGAAAACCACTTATTGTATTATGAATCGACCATGGTTCTTTGAAATTACCACCTACATCAATACCATATCCATGACGCTTCTCCTCATGCTTTAAGTCAACGTCCTCATGCGTAAGGTTTGCTATATTCGCAGTTGTTGAGTTACTTCCCGCAATCACCCCACCTACTAAATACGCATTATCAGAATTTACAACAACGTTTACACCCCTAATACCAGCAATATCTGATACACTCTCGTCTAGGATCTTGCCCTTACTCTGGTTAAACTGTGCCGAAAACTCACCTGTCTTAAGACCAATACTGCCAGATACAAACTGCGATGCATCCTTATGCGAATATGTGTTCTTGAGAGTCTTGATAAACAGATTATCCGCATCAACATTGTTATTCGGCGCATATATCCCACCACCCTCAATCACCAAATTCACAACGTCTATATGCGTATCATTACCGCTTCTTATATACGAATATACCTTAGACTCAATCTCATCATACGCATATGACTTTGTATAACTGCTACTGCCTCCATCAAGTGTGGTGTTCACCAGCACTTTTTTCTTCTCAAATTGTTCTTCTTTAGTTGATCTTTGCGTTCCCGCCTCAATTATAAGCGTGTCAGCATCGATTATCACATCATCCTGACCATACACCTCACTTCCGCCTGATACTACTAACGTATCCGCATTAATATCAACCACCTTCCCATTTACCATTGTGTGGTATAAATAATCATTGGTCTCAACTAACTTGTAATTTGACGTAAATACACCAACGCCTTTTGGAACAATGTATAAACCGTTCTCCGACCACTTAAAACCAAGCTGATCAAGGACAACGTTCCCCGCTGCTGATACTGCATTGCCGTTATTATTTTTGTATTTTTCTGCAAAATCATTTGATAATTTAAATGCCGACATAACCCCTTTTATCAAAGGCGCAAGGTCTGTTATCGATTGACCAGAAGCCATATCCATTATAGCACCAACATCTGGCAAAACCTGATGTATCCTGATAGACGACCGGCTCGATACATTAGGCTTATCCTTACCTTCAAAGAGGGTTCCAAAAATTCCTGAAATAGAAAACCCCTTTTTATTCACTTCAGTTGATGACGTTACAGTTCCTATCAAGGTCTTGAATATTACATCTCCTCCTGGAACATCTATATTTACCGTACCGTCAGGTGCTAATATATCCGCGCCAATTGCTAAAAGTTTTTTCGCAATGATATTAACGCCTTTATTCCCAAGAAGCTGAGCTTTATAGATATCAACATCTTCCCACTTGTGAACGGTAGTTTTGCTACCAAGCAAGCCCTTCTTTGTTGATCTTTGTTCATGCTGAGTGGTAACAACTTCACTGATAATATCCACCTCACCATTAGGTGCCTCAAGAGTTACTTCTCCCTCACTTGCGACAACCGACCCTCGGATGAGAATGTTACCTAAATCACTAACAATCTGAATATCTTTATCAGAAATTATTTTTCCTGGGTTTACTACAGATTGGATGAATGGTCCACTATCTTTTTTACTCCGATTGGGACCCCAATAAAAACTATCAAAAGAATCTATGGATATATCTATTTTTATATCATTGCTTCTCGCCCTTATAATCAGAGGATTAATGCTGTTAAGATTATCAACATATACTCCTTGAAAATCAATTCCGGCATTACTGTTAAATTTAACTTCAGGTGATATTATTGTGTTTCCAATTAAATCAAATGACCATCTACTAGGCCAAAGTTGATAATTATTCCACTGAATAGAATGAAATTTCGGAGTTAAATTTGATGCCACCTCAAATTTATTTGAGTCGTAATATACCCCATATGAATTAACAGATTGATCTGTTGATGCTAGGTAAATAGAACCATTATCAGCTTTAAATGATGTTATATCTTGCACTACACTTGGATAGCCTTTTGGATAATTTATACCTGATATTTTTTCAAAACCATCTGTTAGCCAATAACTATTTCGATCACCCGTATCGCCATTATTGAGATCATTTAGAGGGTCTTGATTTGGGTTTGTATAAAACTTTGAAAATGATTCTATGTTTATATCACCAAAGGCGTTTATATTAACATCGCCAAGCAAGCTTTGTACATATTCAGCGATAATACTAATGCCGCCGCTTGCTGCAAACATGTTGATACTACCATCTGCAACCATATAAATTTTAGCCTTGCTTGAAGCTGGAGCGCCATAATGCCTATTTTCATTAAAATATAATCTTGCATCTATTCCATCTGGTGCGATAATATCAAGACTACCTTCGGATTTTATAGCAGCTCCCGTAAAATTAGCCGAAGTGTTTGATGCAAACACCATATTACCGCTGGATCCACTGCCTGCTATGGTTCTAAGGTCATAAAACCACGGATTTAACGACAAATCATCACCTAGTCCATAATAATGATCAAAATCAACGCTACTGGCAGGATTAAACCTTTCGCTTATAATGGCATTTGCGTTTATTATCATGTCGCCATTTTCTACAAGGATTTTACCATAGTTTATAAAGCTTCCAGGGTCATTGATAAGAAAATCACCCATGACATGCATAAGGTTAGTATTGGTAAAGGTATTGCCAGACAAGTTAAGCATGATACCGTGGTTTATTTGCGACTGATAATTATTGCTGAAGCTTTTGGCATATATTGACATTATGCCATTACTGTCACTACCATTGTTGCCTGGAATATAATTATAGTGAAAGTTAGAATTTTCTTTTACCTGATATTTACATATACCTTCATCGCTGCATACTTCCTCAAAATCACCAACTACATAAAAATTACTGCCCTTAATTTCACCAGTACTTTTAATATCTGTTGTGTTTATAGTAAGGCTTGGCGCTTTAATTGTGCCTTTATTTTCAACTTTTGCTGAATTAATATCCAGTAGCTTACCTGCTGCTATAATTCCATCATTTTCGGTGTATTCTGAATTAATTTTGATAACATTTGCTTTAATCTCACCTAAATATCCTTTTTTATAGTCGGAGTAATTGAACAAATTGCTAACATTAATGTTTAATCTTTCTACATAGATAGTACCGCCGATGTTGTTAAGATAGCTACCTGGTTCTCCAACATAATACATCTCTCTAGTAGTAATGGCTCCGAAATCATTCTTTAGCTCATTATCAACGTCAAAGTATGCTGTATCTGCGTTAATTATACTAAAGCCATTGCTTAAATATTTACTCTTAAAACTGAGCTTATTTAAGATATCAAGTTTGCTAAAATCACTAATAAATAAATCTGTTTTTATATTGGCATTATATGCATTAATTTCAGACTCAACGGATCTAAAATTTGCAGCTCCTATATTAAGCTCATCCGCTTTAATAATAGAGTTATCAACATTTACATTTTTACCCGCAACAATAACACTTTGCCCTTTAATTTTTGCATTATAAGTGGCTATATTTTCCGAAGCACCAATTTTGACTTTTTCAGCCTTAATTTTGGAGTTGCTCATATCTATATCATTATGGCTAAAGATTTCGGCTTCATCAGTTGTAATAATAGATTTAGCCAAGCTCAAATAATCTTTAGCATGAATATTTACATTTGATTTTGCTTTAATGTCACCGCTAATTTCTGCACTTTTATCAGACAGAATGATTATCTTGTCTACATGCATTGACTTTAGTTTACTACCATCTACTATATTCATAGCATCAAGCGACAGTTTATCTTTTATACCAAGCTCGCCCAGCAACTCAATATCATACCCTCTTGCATTTACAGATCCATCTGCCTGCATTTTATCCAGGATAATCTTACTGTGCTTTCCCTCAGACTTAAGCGCAACATTGCGACTATTGATAAACCCACAGCCATTACAGTGTATACCGTTTGGGTTGTTTATAATAAATTCCGCATTTTTACCAACAATGACAGTATCACCCTTAAGGCTTGATGGCTCTTCGCTATAAACATTAAATAATATTCTGTCAGCTTCCTGATATAAATTTCTGTTATGGGTTACTTTATTATCACCTACCCAAAGATCGTATTGATTATTCGATATTATAGTCCCGTGATCTAGTGTATTATATTTATCAAAACCGTTAACAGATGTACCATCATCACCTGGGTTATTTATTCTTACCACATCCGCACCATTATCAAGACGGTCTATACGCAAGCTTTTTTCGTCTGCAGCAGGTACTATGTTATCAGCATCTGCATAGCATGGCGTTACACTACCAATTAATAAACCAAAAATTGAAATTAGTGATACGATTTTTCTTATAATTAACATCTTATTTTTCCTAAATTAAATTGAATCTAAAATTAATAAATAAACTTGGTTTTGAGCGTTTTGACTCTTCATAAGTACGCTTTAAATTGTTTCTAAATGGCACTGCAAATGTTGCATTAAGCACTGCACGATCTTTGCTGACAGCAGCCCCTATACCAAAGCTTGATAAATAATAATGATTACTTGATTTTGACCTTTTGCCAGCACCTGCGTCTAAAAAAACATATGGGCGAGCTGCGAAGCCATTATATTTATGAGTGCTGATTGTATAATCTTGCTTTACTAGTATCCCATTTTCTGCGTTTGCTGATTCATAATAATAACCTCTGACATTTCCGAAACTTGCTAAAGCCATTTTTTCTTCATCATATAAATTATGATAAGCTTTTTGAATGGATGTACTTACAGAATATCCACGCCCTAAAAATGTAGTTGTATAGATATTATCTAAATTATATTTTATAAACTGCGCCCTGGGATTATATTTATAACCAGATTGAAGTTTATCATTTGCTACTCCACCCAGTTTCAATCCTTTAGAGATAGAGAAAGTAAGGCTATTGTCGTATTTTTCACGATTTAAACTATGAATAATATCGAATTTGGCAACTGTCAGAGGTAATGATTCAAGTCTCAAATTATTTTGGAATCTTGAGGGCTTTCTACGTTCCAAATCAAAGCCGAATTTAAGAACCTGAGCTTTATCTCTAAAGAGAGTTTTATCAAACCCTATACCCTTGTTATTTTGGTATTGCCAGTTATTTATAGTTGAATATATAGATCTGTCTAAAATATCAGGCTTTTTAAGAAATAGCTCATCGTTATATCTGTAAATTTCTGACTGTAAATTTTCATCCGTATTTAATAATAAGTTATCCCTACCAATTCTGCTGGTTTTATTGGTAGAATGACTATAGCGTGCTTTGAGCATAAAAGTTTGCGCTGGTACAGAAAAATTTGTTGCAAATAATTTACCGCCTTTGGTTTTATTGAAACTTAAATTAAGTGCTTCGTAATATCCCAAATAATGTTCCAGATCAACGCTAAATGTATGTTTTGCACCATGGTCATAAGATTCATTAGAAAAATTATAATTTACATTAACCGGCTTCAAACGCTTACTTACTAGGGCAAGTTGTAATTTATTATCATTCTCCTTAATAACGCCTTTTGTCTCTACAGTTTTTAGGCGTCCTGCATTTTCCAAAGCCTCATCAACTTTAAATGCATTAAATGTTTTTATACTTGAAAACAAAAATCCGTTATTACCGATAAGTTCAAATGGCAAATTTTCAACTTCAAATATTAACTTATCATTTTGCTTTTCTTTTAAATTTATTTTTGAATATGCATAACCCTCAAGGTCAAGTTTCGCTTGTTTATCTTCTAGTAACTTTGCTAATTCCTGTGGCTTTAAACATTCAGGAAAATTATAGGCAATACCATCAACATCAGCTGCTTTAAAACATTCTGCATAAGCAAACGGTATACTTAAAAATATTAAAGCCAAAATTTTGGCAGCAAAAGTGGTTAACCATAAATTTGGTTTTAAGATTATATTCGACACAATGTGATATTATAAGTTGAATTTTTCTACTTTTGGGCGTTCTACACGACATTCTTTCAGCTGTCAAGTATATCTTATATAAATGCTTTAAAAAAAGCCCCTGGTGGAACCGGCGCGATTCGAACGCGCGACCCTCAGATTAGGAATCCCAAAAATTCTATAATCCACAATAAACTACAAACACTAATAGCAAAGATTTACAAGGGTTTCAAGAGATTTTCGTGTTGTAGAGTTTTGCTAATTTTTATAGAGATTTATGGATTAGTGTCCCACCAGTGTCCCATGGAAATATAATCATGTTATTGAGCATAAGTAAAATTAATAAAGAATTAAGATATGATAAGTAATTGATATTTCGTAACTTATAAACATGCTCTTAAATTGTATTTCTAAATATTAATTTATTAATATATAATTAATTTAATACTTTGATATGGAGGGTATTATTATGAAAATTATCTATTTGACTATATTGTCAATAATCCTGTCTTCTTGTGCCTTCAAAAACACATCACCCGTAGCAGTAATAGGTCAAGATGGTAGAGTATTAGTAGGATCATCTACTGCGAGTCTTTACAGTTCACATTTTCAGGTTTCCGATGGAAAGCTTACATGCTCAGGAAATTATGATGGACTAAATACCTCTCTAACATTGACTTTAAATGTTATTTGCAGTGATGGAAGAAAAGGGTTTGCAAATGTTCATAGAGATCCAAATGGTTTAAGCGGACATGGTAACGTGGTATTAAAAGATGGGTATAGAGCTGATTTTGTTTTTGGTGAGGCTGCAAAAGCATTTCAATAAATGCCCCTACCTACACAATTTCTCACACGGAATACCGTCTTTGTCTCTATCTAGGCTGCTCACGCCGCAGTTATTGAGGTAGTGCATGGCCTCTTTGCAGGAAGACATCTGTGAGCATTTGGTTTTAGAGCCACAATTAGGCTTAGAACTAACTTTAGGCTGTTTTTGAGCCTCTCTAAACTCCCATGGTGCTTGTGGGTTTTGGTTAGCCCACAAACCAAGCTTAGTCGCTTTGGCCTTATTTTGGGCAGCTATAAATGATTCATCATTAGTATATTTCTCATAGACCCAGGCCATACCAAGTTTTACTTGCTCTAGGTTTGCATACGCACCATTACAATAAACATGTCCTAAGATTCTGTTATACTTATCCTTGTCTTCATAGGTTATTTTAGCTTCTTTGTGAATGCAAATAGACTCAAGAGACTTGGTGGATTCCACCCCATAATCTTGGTTCTTTTCAGGTGCATCGATATTAACTAGCCTTACTTTATGAGGTTTATTACTAGCATCGGTTATAGTAAGGCTATCCCCATCTGTAACCTTAGTAACAACGCCAATTATTTCAGCAGCGAATGTGGTATGACTTAAGAACAATATAAGTAAAAAAATCCTCATAAAATCTCCTGATGTTTGATTAAGTATTTGCAGTAATCGCAGTTATCGCTATATGCAGGAATATAATCATAATCTAGGCAGGCTTTAGCATTTACAAGGGCTTCTTCCACCCATGATGCATCCCATTTATATGGGACTAGGGTTACATCAAAATCTAGTTTGCCCTCAAAATTGTCTAGTTCCTTCTTGCCGTTACAGTACACAAAATATGCCGTATCATGCACCTTATAACCGTTTTGCTGGAAGATGTACGAGTATACCTCTAACTGCTTTTTCCATGAGTCTTTCCATTCATCATCAAGTGACACTTCCTTTTCAGCCTTAGAGGTTGATTTGTAGTCGACTATTATGATTTCGCCATCATTCGTGATCCATACATCATCTATTGCGCCGTACAGGTAAAGGCCGGTAGAGTCGTGCAAACAGCCAATACCCTTAAAATTATTCCGCCAGTCATCAAGGCTACTATGCGCAAACGGAATAGCGTTTATACCATATTCAGCCATAATCGGGTGGGGTTTTTGTAATGCACGGTAGTAATCAAACTCCTTTTTCAGCAGCTCATCAACAGCACTATTAAGGCTATAGCCAGGTATAGCGGGTCTTGCAATTCCAAGCTTTCTATGAGTATAAAAACACCTAGGGCATTTAATGAAGTCATAAAGGGCAGTACGGCTAAGCTTGAAGGGTTCTTGAGAGGATGGATTGTATGAGTTACGTCGCGGGGTCATTTTTTCAATTCTTCCTCTACAATCCTAATTTCTTCATCTGTAAGGCCGTAGAGTTTGTAGACTAGGAAATCTATCTCTTTGTCGGTTGCTTCAATCTGCCTTTGGATTTTGGTTTTATCATTAGGGTTATTGGTTGCTACAAGCTTCTTATTCATCTCAAGCATATTTTCAGCAAGTGAGGACAGATTATCATGGATGACTTTGTCAGATTTTTTGGAAAAGTCAAGCTTTGGGATTGGAAATGACTTTAGTTCATATACTTTAAATTGAGGGAAAGTTTTTCTGTCTAATTTGGCAAAAGTTTTAATGAACCAAAAACTTATGAGCTTTGAAGTTAAAATGCTCAGTATATAAAGAAGGGTATATAGGCTTGAATTATTGATTATCATGCTATTTATATCATTAAGATAAACGTCTTTGATATATGTAGCATTAATACAATAAGGAGGTTTAGAAGGAATTTGTCTTATTAAAATTCTTTCATTTTCAAATAAATTTTTATCCCTCGGCGAAGCAAGCCATTTACCATAACTTAAATATTCTCCAGACCAGTTTATAAAAAACCTTTGTACATCTGCTCCTTTTAAATATTTTAGATAAGTTTCATTCTGCTTGTGCTGAGAGTGAAATATTCTATTCTCCATAGAATTTTTTGTCTGTAGCGGAGTACCTTTGCCAATTTCGTAAGCTTTCAGACCTGACTTTACATTAGCTATTTTATCTACGGTTAAAGAACATTTGTTTATTTTATTTAATATTTCTTCATGGTTTTCTGCTACACTGAAGTTTAGTGCTAATTGCTTGATAACTTCTGCAGCTTTGATTTTTTTACTTACTTGTAATTTATTTGGAGATTCGGCAGTTATTATTTCTACAGTTGAAGGCTTAATTTTACTAAAAATGAGAGTACATGTATCAACGCTTGCTCCTTTAAAAACTTTATATTGATGATTAATAATTTTTATGTCACCAGAAGTTTTTAATATGAATTCTCTAAAGGGTTTACAAGTACCTATAGATAGCCAATTATTGGGTATGATATAACCAAGTTTACCTTTTGTATTAAGCAAATTCCACGCATGCTCTATAAACATGGTATAAGTATTAAGCTGATAATTTTGATGTTTGAATGCCTTATAATAGTATTCTTTATCAATTTTTGAAATCCCTTGGTCTCTGGTAAATATATACGGTGGGTTCCCCACCACTGCATCAAATCCTCCGTCCTTAAAAACTACTGTAAACTCGCTTTGCCAGTCGAAGGGGTTAACTTTAGCTTTTTCTTCCTCTGTAAGTTTAGGATATTTCGTATAAAAATCCGTCCCTACTAAGGAATTACCGCACTTTATATTATCCCCTAAGTCAGGTAATGCTCTCTCTTTGAATAGCTTTAGTTGCTCGCCTACTGTTTCTTGGGTTTCATTTTCTAACACCTTAATTAGTAGCGATAATTTACTTACCTCTACAGCTTGAGAGTCAATATCCACCCCATAAATATTATTTGTAAGGATGCGTTTTCTTTCCGATATCGTAAGCTTATAGTTATTCTCACCTGCTTTGTAAAACCGCTTCTTATATTTTGTAGGGTTTGCTACATAATAATCTAAATGCCAGTCGAGCAAAAATTGGTAAGCACCAAGTAAGAATGACCCTGAACCACAAGCAGGGTCGAGGACTCTTACCTTATCAACCTGCTCAGGTGCTTTGTCTTTTAAAAGCTCACCAACTGTGTTTTTTATGATGTAGTCGACGATATAATTTGGAGTATAATATACCCCACCAGCTTTCTTAACCTCAGGCTTTGGCTCAATTTTAACGCTTCTGCCAGTAGATGACAGGGTAATCACTTGCCCTAAAAATTTCTCATAAATATTCCCCAAAATCTCAGGTGGCATTGCTGAAAATTCATAAGGGCATGGGTAGTACATAGAGCTTATAATATCCTTAAGCGGGCTGTCATCTATGTTAAGCTTGGTGCTTATATTATCTTGATAATTTGGCCTATTGCGCTCTTCCTTAAAATGAAAAAGCCCTGAGTTGTATTTATCATCAGCCTCTCTGAATACGTCTTTGACTAACTTGTTATAAATGCCTTTAGTTTTGGTGAGGTTAAGTAGGCGGTTTTCATCCTCTATTTTCCTATCCTCACAAATACGTAAGAATATCAGGCGGTCAATGGTCATTTGCACCGCATAATTAAGGTCTTTTTCGGATAGGTGGTTATTGGCTATGATATTTTTTGCAAGCTTCTCACGCCACTTTTCGATATCTTTTAGGAATTCTTCATCTACCGGAACAATGCCTTTTTTAGGCTTTGCTACTTCAATAAAATGATCGAATGATCCTTTCAGTATAGCATCTTTAGAGAATATGGATGATATCTCATCCCATTTATCGATATAGTCTTCATAGGTATAAAGCTTTATTATGCCAGTATTTGCTTTGTCCTCAAGATTGGGCTTTAAGCGTGTATCATATACAGCAAGCTCTCTAAAGTTTGTTATGATGCTTACAGGAAGCTTGGCATTCCAGCCATATTTTCTAACCTGCACAATGGACTTATCATCTTTGCTAATGTTTATCGATGGCTTTTTAGCCTCGACTAAAAACTTTCTGTCATTACCTATTCTGAAGGTATAATCAGGCCTTTTGAAGGAATTACCGCTAGACTTTATGCTATCCTCGGTAATAACCTCTCTATAGCTTGGAGCGTAGCCATTTTTGTTCCTAATATCCCAGTTTAGAGCCTCAAAAAATGTATCAATATAGTCTAGCCTAGTCTGCGCTTCATTATACTGCTTTATCTTACCAGTTTGAACAACACGATCAAAATTTTCCACTAACCTTTTTATGTTTTGAGGTGCAGCCATATATAACCTTAAGAAATTAATCTTAGTCTATAATATCATATAATAATTAATAAGTTTATAATTTTGTTATATATTTCAGTTGGTTAAATCAAAGTAAATAAAATATTGACATTTTATAGATAAATTAATATAATGTTAAGAAATTAAATATTTAGATGTAAGTCATATTAAGTGTAAATTGAGGCGTGACTATGAATAGTAAAATGGAAGACTTATTTCTTCAAACGGTAAGAAATAACGATGTAAACTCACTTAAACTTTGTTTGCCATATATTGAAAATATTAATGTGTTAGGTCATGAAGGCTGGAATGCATTATTTAATGCGTTAACTAATCGTAACTATGAAATTATGAAAATATTAATTGATGCTGGTGCAGATGTAAACTGTAGGTGGAGCAATTCTGGTGGAACAGTGTTACATAGTGCAATTGGGCAGTATAAAGTTGATATTAATATAATTAAATTACTGATTGATGCAGGGGCTGATGTAAATCACCAGTATAACGGCTTTAATGTACTTGACCAATTTTTAGATAATATTTTGGGTTGTAAGATCGATGCAACAAATTATAATGAATTGGTAAATCTATTATGTGATAATGGTGCAGACATAAATCATTTAGATAATAATGGATATTCTTTATTTGATAGAGTATTTAAACAAAAATATTATAATACAGATCTTACAGAATTATTATATAATAGAGGTGCAGATATAGATCATGCAGATCCAAATACTGGTCAAACATTATTATTTTATGCAATAAGCAATCGTAATATAAAAATAGCAGAGTTCTTATTGCTTCACGGTGCAAATGTAAACCATCATGATAATAGTGATATTACACCATTATACCATGCAATGTACTTGGGAAATCAAGACATGATAAAATTGATACAAAACTATGGTGGTACTTTTGATATTTATGACTCAATTCATAATGACTACGTATAGTCTATAAAATTCCATATTTTTATCATAAGTTGGCTTCAATACAAACAACTCCAAGATTGCTTAATCTAAAAAAATCCCCTTGCTTTTGAAATAGTTCTTAACTATTATCCCCCACATGGATAGATCAGTTTTGTCCTAGGGCGTCGAAAACCCTTACCCAACAGCGGTTAGATATTACCGTATAAAATGTCGCTTCCTTGAATTATGGTCGGGGAGGCGACCTTATGTTCAGGTCTCACGACTAAAAGGGTCGCGGCTGTCTGTTGGCGGTTTTTCGAACTCCCCGATCGCCAGTTTTCTCATTCTGGTGATCGTATATTATATGATTCTCGGGAGGAAGAAATGCGCAATAAATATAATTTAAAACTAAATAATCCAAAGAAGCTTCTTGTTTATTCCAAAGAGCCTCAAAATATTTTAATGACTCTACAAAAAAGTCAGGCAACCAAAGTTTTGTCTTTTCAGTGCTCTTTATTATCTAACGATAATGATATTACTAGCTCAGATAAGGTAATTACGATTAATGATGCGTTTAGGAAGCTTGATAGCTTAATTTCTCAAAACTCACCTGATTACAATGCTATAATACTTTATCCTCTGAACGAAATTCAGATAGCTATTTTTGATGAAATTATGATTAGAGAATTCAGTATTTATGATTATGACAATGGCATAAAAGTTTTGCTAGAAGAATTGCTTCAAAAATTACAATCTATTATTCATAAAGGTATAAGTGTTATTATGCTTCATAAAATAGAGCAGGGTCATCATAACTCGCTATTTGACGAAGACTATATACATATACCTCAGCAATATAGTCAAATGAGTAATATCAATAGCCAGATTAGAGAGACGCTTCTTGTATGGTTTAAAAATATCGTCATTGAGTAAATCTACTTTAAATTTCAGATACTAATAAAATAATCATAGGTTAAATATGACAAAATCAATACCAATACAAATTGGTCAACAACTTTTTACAAGCAAAAAGTCTGCAATTACTTATGTACAAAGCGTACTTAAGAAATATATAGATGGAGATATTCTAGAGGAGTCAGATAAGTTATTTATCATAGATTTACTTGCTCTACATCCTCAGAAGGATGAAAAAATAGGTTGTGGAGTAGCTAACATATTATACGACTACAGCCCAGATTTTAGAAGCAGATGCCTTTATATCATAAGGACGGATGGATCAAAAATTCAATTCAGCTGGAGAACTTGCATTGAAGGTGAGAAGCTAAAAATCGATATTTACGAAGCCTTTAGAGAGGCGGTTATAAGCCAAATAAAAGAATACATAAAAGATAACTTTGTTGAAAAAATGAGGTGTCCTATCTTTCCAGACATTGAATTGACTAATATCCGTAGTAAAAAGAACATTCATGTAGATCATGAATCACCAAAGACTTTTAAAAACCTAGTTGATGCATTTTTGAGGTCAGAGAGTTTAGATATATTAGATGTCAAAATTTCAGATCCTAAATTACACCTTAATACAGCCCAATTAGCGGATGAAGGATTTAAGTCAAGATGGCAATACTTTCACCAAAAAGAAGCTAATCTTCGTGTTATAAGTCAAGAAGCTAATCTTAAATTATCAGGCAATGGGAGTTTAGTTACATGCTAATAGCAATAATGATAATATGGTTATTAATAACGTTTCCATTTTCTTATAGTTTAAGTGGGTTGCTTTTTGACATTACCTACAAGACTAAATATTACCAATGGAAAGGTGTAGTTCATTACTCTATAATATCTACCTTACAGTTAATTTTATTGATTATATGTTGCTATGTAGATGAGCAAAGAAAGATCATTTACTTCCCCCTGGCAATGTTTTGCTTGAATTTTTCATTACTTTTATCAGAACCTATATCTGTTCTAAAAAATAGGGTAAAAGATAAGCTAGAAAAAGCTGAGGCAAGTAAACTTAGGATAGCACTAAATGACATGGGCTTTACATCTGCAAGCTGCTTATGTATTGCTGGGTTTTTAATATGCATGGTATATTTTGTATCTCACCATATTTATGGTAAAGTCGATAGCCTCGCAGGCTTTTTAAAACTTTTAACTAAGATGTAGAACTGCCATAAAAATCAGCCACCATGACGAAGTGTTTTGCGTCTTTGTCATGGTGGTGGTTTCTCTGCTAAATAAGGTTTTCAAAATCTTATAAATAAAACGTATTTATTTCCGATAGATCGATTAAATGTTGATGACCTATATTTACTAGTAACTCAAATGTTTCAATATATTTAGGAGTTATAGTATTATACATATTAATCTCATTTTGGGCTATTGTACTTAGTTGAGCATAATTGTTATCATATTTTTCTAAAACCTTGCATTCTAAAGTATATTCACTTTCAAAATATTCTTGATTATTTGTATATATTTGATAATAGCGACTATAATCTTGATTTTTGAGAGCTTCCAAAAGATCTGATGCTAATTTGTAAGACTTTTCTGCATTTTGTTTTGTAATAATAATTTGTGTCATATCGTATGTAATAATTTTATAATGTTAAAAGAACTAAAGGAATATTAATTAATTTTTTAGTTATTGTCAAATAATTAATTTTTTAATGCTGTCAACTAACTGTTTATATTAGAAAAATCAGCTACCATGACGAAGTGTTTTGTGTCTTTGTCATGGGGGTTGGTCTTTAGGTAATTCTCTTTAGCCTTGTTGGGGTCTGAGCCGTATGGATAGGTTATAACAACAAATTTGTTACTCTTTACAGATTTTAAAGTCTTCTCAACTTGTTTAACTCTGTTTTTAATTGCGCTCATACACTTCTTCAAGGTTAGATATGCGTTTTTCAAGTTCTGACACTTCTAGGGTTTTTGCAAACTTTTCTAATAATCCCATCATCAATAAACCATCTTGAGGTGTTAAGTTACCTTGCGATACTTCTGTGATAACTTTAGAGGTTGCTAGCAAAGTATCCTGGACTGATGACATCTCGGGCAAATCTATAGTAATTGGCCTAGACTTTGCAGGTGGTATGATTCTTTCTAATACACATTTAATTGCAGTAATATCACCACTAAGAGCAAGCTCTATAGCTTTACGAGCAATGCCTTCACCTTCATCATCTAGTAACTGCTGTACAGCCATGATGGCTTTATTCTGTGACCCCTTTGGCCTACCAGAAGGGTTAGGACTAGGCCCACCCTTCTGCCATACACTCTGTTTCTGCTCTGTTTTATCAGGAAATGTGGTATTCATAATTCTAGAAATTTTATAATTTATATTATTAATATTATAATCAAAAGTACTTGAAAAATAAAGCATTTAGTATATTTCTGAATTGAGTATAATAAATTTAGAAATTGCTCAATTTACTCAAATTCTTACATTTAATAGATAAAAAACTCAACTTTTCTTAATGAGGTAAAAATGCACTCAAAAGCAGAAATTATTTTTAATGAAGCAAAAGCAAAGCTATTATCGTCAAGAAAGAGCCTTGATGATCAAGACAAAAAGTATGAAAGTGCTAAAAAATTTTATGTTACTATAATTGCTATACTATTTGCATCTTTAAACTATTTAAGAGATGAAGCTTTTCAAATACCAATTTTTCTTCTTATTTGTTGCTTCTATCATGCAATATATAAAATGCTAAGAATAGAAAAATCAATAGGTGTAGCATCTGATGGAATAGAAGCTAGTGCTATAGTTTATAATGAGGAATGCTTAGAAAATGACGTTCAATATTTATATAATTCACTTGCTTTAACTTTTGATGAAAAAAGTAAGTATAATAATGACCAAGCAGTAAAAAGAGCACTACATTTTGATACTATAACAGATAACATAAGAAGATGGTTTTTACTGATATTTATAATCACAATAATACTAGTAATTATATATTGGTTTTTACCTCATCTGCCTGCCATTTTAAAGGCTTCCCAACAGGTTGCTTTATTTTTTCAGGCACCTTAGTATCTTTATCGGGTTTTATTGAAATAGGTTTATCTTTAGAGTCATTCATAAATTAATCCCCTATACTTGAAGAAATATTTGAATGTATATATCTTGAATTTTTCAACATGTAAACCGATATAAGTTTTATCCAATTATAATTATAGAAGAAAAAGAGGAAAATGAGGAATTTGTAGTAGTGAGTAGTAGTATACTCTCATTTTCCGAATTAATATATCAGCAACAGGTTACAGATATATTTTTGGGTTTACCACATACATATCTGTTGGTTTTTTAGTTGTTGGATCTTTATAATGTTTCAAATAACCTTGCTCAATTAAAATACTGAGTATTTTATCGATCTTTTTACCTTTAAAAGCCTTTCTGTTTTTGAACTTGGTAGTTACAGATGATTTATCAAAACATTTGATTTTCTGATTATTAATCCACTCAAGCACTGAATTAGCATCAATAATATTTTGATCAATACCCATTAAACCATAAGCTATTTGAGCATGTGAGATAAGAATCTTTGCAATCTCAATAGCATTCATCATTACATCATAGTCAATTATTGTAGATCGTGATTGTAAATACTCAGCCATGTGTAATTGTCCAGCTATACGTAAGCTATACCCACAAATTTTACCCCCCCATTCACGATAATCATATAAACTTCCATCAGGACGTAATTCCCGCTCAATATAATGACGGAAACTATCAAACTCACATTGAGCTTCTGCGGATAAATATAATTTTATCGGTTCATCATTTACCTCAAGATTTAATAAGTCGAATATAAATTGATTATACTAATCAATTAATTCTTTAGGTGTAGCTTGGGTATTTAACGATCTATACCCTAGGTTGCTTTTAGGGATTAAGTATAGAAAACGCTCAAGAAACCCGTTGCCCTTGAAAGAATCCTTATCCTGCATGTTCATAAGTATTTGAGGTTGTACTATCATCAGTATAGTAATATAAGGGTTAAGATCGTAATTTCTATCCTTACGCCTTACTCTTACATCTCCACCATCGATTCCTTTCAAGATAATATCTACATTTGATCTATTACCAGAATACAACCCTGATAGACTCTCCATTACTCCACCTTCATCAGATATTATAGCTCCTTTATTACCCTGTTGGTGAATAGTATTAGATAAAGCTTCTGGAGTTGTATCATTGATAAAAATTTGCGGAATAATATCAGGTTCAATCAAACTTTTCTCTAACTCCGTAAGCCTTTGTTGAAGCGAAAATTCATTCAGAATATTTTCTGCTTCAGCAATTTTCTTCCTTATAGATTTGATTTTCTCTTCTACAAGCTTATTAGAAGCAAATTGCTTTCTTATTTTTGGCTCTAATATTTCCCTTTGCTGCTTTTCCCATAAAATAATAGGCTTCATAACATTTCGTAGTATAGCGCTCTTATTATTGGCTGGTGGTAGAGCAATAAATGCATAGGTATTTATTGGCTCATTCCAAGCTTCTCGTGGAACTATATCAAATTTTTTATTAATTGCAGATGAAATTATCCCTAATATCGCCAATACCACAACTCCCTCTGCTATTTCAAACTGATTAGCAAGAGCTTTAACAAATCTATTAAGTGTCTCTGGCAATAGGATTGCTGGAATATCAGGTCCAGTAGTCTCTTCCATATTTTTTATTGAATCCCATAATTCAGATATAGGTTGACGATTCTCTTCAATAACCTTGAGCAGCTTATTTCTGATATCTTCCACTTTATCAGAAGGAATTGGTCTATATTCATCCCATTCAGGAATTTCTTTCTTTATCCAATCTACAACATCTTCGGACTCAGATAAATCAGGAAGATCAACAAAATAAATTGCTTTTGGTTTAGCCTTTAAACTTAAAAGTTTTAATGCAACGTCATTTACATATTTTTTGCCTGCTTCATCGTTATCTGATATAATATAAACAGTCTCAAATTCAGATAAACAAGACCAGTCGCTTTTTAAAGCGCCATTAGCTCCACCTAAAGAGGTAGTTGCTAATAATCCTAGAGATCTCAAAGCTGCTGCTTTTTTCTCTCCTTCACATACAAATGCTGACTGATCCTTGGGTTCATCCTTTATTTCTTGTTGATTATATAAAGGACAAGGCACCTCAGGTGCCTTGTTTTGCCATTGCCCATCCGCTAGGATATACGGAGTAATTGCTTTATCTTTACCATCCTCTGAGTTATATCTAACTGTTAGAAAATTATCACAATAAAACCAATGATACCGGTATTTAAAAGTCCTATATTCTTTAGGGATATCTTTTAATAAACTTATCATTTTACCCTCCATTCTTCAGCAATATTTGATAGTGCTTGTTGAAATTTACAGCTGTTTAGCTGCATTTCAAAGGCAATGATATCACCACCTTTATTACCACATGAAAAACAATTAAAGGCACCACTGGAAGTATTAATCCAGAAACTTCCTGGCCTAGAATCACTATGGAAAGGGCATAAGCCACCTTCTTGCCAATCACCTCTTTTTCTGTAGCGTCTATTGCTATACAATTTACTTGAGTAATAATCTTCTGGATTTAAGTTTTTTACTTCTTCAAATAATTTATTTAACTTAGTCATTCTAAGCCTCCATCTTGTAGTTACGATTGTTAATTTTGTTGATCCATTCAAAAAATCTTTCCTCTTCTATTAAGATTTTTCTTCCGATACGAATAATAGCCTGTGAATCATCAAGGCCGTTGAATTTACTATTGAATAAATAATAACGCATCCCGCCTTTAGTAAAGCATGGATGTTTTTCAATTAATTGTTGAATTGTTAGATATGAAGACATAGCTACTCCTGAATAAAATTTCCCAGCCCAGAATCTACTTTATGCCCTAGGCTTTTACAGCTTCCTATCGCTGGTTAAGGAGTATTATTACATGCATTAATATTGAGCAAAAGCCATAAAAACACTAACGTTTGTAGATGCAAAAAATTTTGATAAATGTAAAATAAATGTAAAATAAATGCTCTATAGTTGTATAATAAATGAGATTTATTATTAGCGAATTATTTACTCAAGGCTTTTTGGTATCCAAATATGTTTAATGTTTTATAAATCAAAAAAACTAGATTTATTATATTTACGTCTTAAATCTCTAACAAACCTATCAAAGTTTTCTCTACTTAGCTCTTTTTCAGAACCGCTAATAGTTGTGGCTGCTTTTAATGTCCAAATAATTTTTTTATTTTCAAATATTCTGAAGAAGCTTTCTTTTCCGGTTGAAAGTTTAACCAGATGTTCCCATATTTCATCTTCATCAAACGTACCCAATTTACATATAGTTCTTTCAATCAATTGATGCATTTTATTCCTTGCAAATCCTTGAAAATGGATAACTTTCTTTGTTAAGATATTATTGTTTTGAAAATTATATAATTCTGTTAAATCCCCTAAAAATTTATCAATAGCTAATTTTTCTACCACTAAACTACCCGTAATAATTTCTGGCAAAAACATAGTTCTTTCATCTTGATAAGTTATATAATTATATGGAGAAAGAAGAAAATCATAACCTGATCTTAACCAATATACTGAAGGTATATCAATTTTGTTACTCCCGGTTCTATCTATAAACTGCACTATTATTTTACCACTCTCTAATATAGATAATATAGATTTAGCTATAGCTGTACACATCACTATATCACTAAAGTAACTATGGTTTAAATTAGATAAATTGCTCCATTCTTTAGAGCCAAACAATTTTTTTATTTCATAAATAGTCATTATTTTCTCATGTATAGGGTGCACATAACGATCTAATAAATGAATATCATTAATTGTATTTACTGATAAGTTTATAAATTTAAGGTTATATTTATTTATAAAATGCTCTTTTATAGAATTAAATAGGCTTATTATAGAACAGTATCCAAATGGCATTCTTATAGTGATTTTATCTAAATGCCCATAGCTCTCAGTAACCAATTCTTTATTTTCCATGCGGTACCACCTTACCCAAATATTTTATTGTTCATTTTCGCTACTATTTCTGCTGTATGTGAGTCTGAAAGATGGCTGTAGCGTTTGACCATCGACAAAGTTTTATGTCCTAGCACTTCGGCTATTTCATGTGTGGATGCGCCATTCATGGTTAAATAAGAAGCAGCGCAGTGTCTTAAGTCATGAAACCTAAAATCTTCAAGTTCTGCATTCCTAAGTACAGTTTCCCATGGCGTTCTAATATCCATAGGCAATAATCCGTTTTTACTTGGAAAGACATAATCATTTTTATTTATCTGGTATTTTTCAGAATGCTGCTTTAAAAGCTCTAGTGCATACCCCACCAAGGGAAGAGACCTACGTTCATCATTTTTGGTCTCGTGAAGTACAATTATCTGCCTTTTAAAGTCTACGTCCTTCCATTTAAGCCTGAGTAATTCCATCTTTCTTGCACCTGTACTTATGGCCATAACAACAATACAGTAAAGATACGGATTGGCACTGTCTCTGCAAGCTTGCAATAACCTATCTCTTTCTTCGTCAGCCAGATATCTTACCCTACCTCTAGGTTCTTTAAATTTAGCAATCTTAGTCATAGGTGAATCATCTAACCATCCCCATTCCTTAACAGCTACACTAATTGCATGGCTCAAAGCAGCCATGTATCTATTTACTGTACTACTAGAAAGTTGTTTGTTACGCGATGTGGTTGACTTAGCTAGCTTATCTCTTGTTTGAACTATGATGGACGGGGTAAGGTCACAAAGCAAATAACTACCCAGCTCTTGCTTCCACCATATTAACTGGGGCTTTTGTGTGGCTATAGATTTTGGCTTCCTTACCAAAACATCGCTTATATACCTATCTAATAAATCAGCAACTGTATATTTTTTAGCGGCTGACGTTTTAAAGTACCTACCCTCTCTAATTGCTGCCTCTGTTTGCTGCGCCCATCTTTTCGCATCCGTGAGCCTATCGAAAGAAGCTGTTTGAACTGGAAATCCTTTAAGCCTGACTTTAGCTCTGTAGGTTACCTTATTATCTTGAGTTATGCGCTTTTCTATAGTTGCCATATATACCTACCAAAAGTATTTGATACACTATAAAAACCAGCAGTAAATTGCAACATCTGATTGTTAATCATATTCAAAATCCCATTAAATTATTGAAAAAACTAGATTTTTTGGCTGTCAAATTTCCCTATGGGACATTAGCGGGACAATTGTCCTAAAAACATTGTTTCAGCCTAAAACCTAATTTAGTCTAATTGTGTATAGAAATTTGAAATGTAATGAATGGTAGGAATTGTTGTTAATAGTTATTAGTTAGTGTCCCGCCAGTGTCCCACAACTATACTACTAAACTCCAAGTCCCTGGTGGAACCGGCGCGATTCGAACGCGCGACCCTCAGATTAGGAATCTGATGCTCTATCCTGCTGAGCTACGGCTCCGTTTATAATGATTTAGCCAAGTTAAGTATATGGTTCTTATAAATAATTGGTATCTGACTAAATGATTTTGCTAAATATTCAGCTTCATTAAGTCTTGCTATAAACTTTTTGAGCTGCGACAAATTAAAGTTTGAAGAATACTTAACGTACACTGGCACTAGCTTAAAGAAAATTGGTGGTCTCTGATTTTTAACAGCATCATTTACTGATAAATTATTCTTTTCAGCCTGAATTTTTATATCCATAATACGGTTAATATAGTTCATCATATACCTTGTAAGACCAACTTCACTTATCTCATCGATAACATTGTCATAATGCTTTATTGCATCTGCTATTCTGTTATCAAATATTGCAAAAATAAGCTCATCGATTTTACTGTCTAAACTATTACCTACCAATTCTTCCACTAAATCTAAAGTTAGTGGCTGAGATTTTGCAGCTATAGCAATCTTTTCAAGTTCGGACTCCATTATCATCGAATCTGCAGAAAACACTGTTTCTAAGTAGTTTAGAATCTCTGCTAAATTACCTTCTACACTAATTTGGTTGTTCCTAATAAAAGCCTGAATCTTGGCTTTAATTCCCACAGCTTCCTGTTTATAACATGGAATTGAAATAAAATTCGGATTATCCTCAGCGTATTTTCTAAGTGAACTTGATGCAGGCAAATCATCAGCAAGCATTATCACAAATTCGCCTTTACTCACTTCATCGAGAGCAGCCTTAATGTTCTTAGGAAGGCTTGCCGTCATCCCTTTAATTCTAATGCATTTTCTGCCTTTAATAAAAGAAATAGACTTAATACTACTTATCAATCTTTCTTCGTCTTCTTTAATTTCCTCAAACTGATAATCAAAATAGCGGAAATTATCTATTTTTTCAGGGAAGAACTGGTTAAGCACCTTTTCTGCTCTGAGCTGTACCATCCCATAATCCTGACCATATATTAGAATACCATTATATTCTAACGCTTTACCAAGTGTAAATTCAATTTGATTAGGAGCAACTTTAACCATACTATTTTATACTATATCTATTGAGCTTAATTATAATTTGATTGGCAAGACCATTGGCAGCATTTCCCAAAGAATTTTGGCTTGCTACATACTCACTGAAAGGCGAATTAATACTATTATAAGAGTCATAGTTGTCTACACTTATGGTGTGTACTTGACTCATATTTTCATCAAACAATTGTACATCGGCATGAAGTTTTATCATCTTCCTAGTAGCTTCACCAGTCTTTAAGTATAAAGCACCTATTTCCTGAGAAGTAGCCGATATTAACATTCTTGAAATAGGTGATTTTTCTGTAATATTTTTTTCGCATGCAGATATATAGTTTTCAATGTGACGTCTGATAGCAATTGATGCTGCATCATTGGAACTATCAAGAATAATATTCTTAAACTTACATATTCCCGATGCCTCATGTTTAGAATACAAAGGCTTAAAACCGCATCCTGATAGCACTAAAACTAATGCAACTAATGCATAAATTTTATTATATAACCACATTCACAATCTTCCCTGGAACTACAATAATTTTTTTAGGCTCAGCGCCGTTTAAAAACTTTACTATATGTTCGTCATTTAGTGCAATCTTTTCTATCTCTTCTTTGCTTAAATTTTGTGCTATTTCTATGGTTGACCGTAGCTTACCATTTACTTGCACCGCAATTCTTACTGTATCTTCAACAGTTAAACTATCCTCATACTTTGGCCAGCTAGCATCAATAGTAAATCCTTTATTTCCAGAATATTCCCATAGCTCATCAGATATATGAGGAACAAGAGGCGAAAGAAGTAACACTAAGGTTTTATACGACTTATACACTGCACCCTTTTGAGAATCATTTAAGTTATCACCTAAATCGTATAGAAAGTTAGTAAACTCACGAATTCTTGCAATTGCGGCATTAAATCCAAAACCTGAATATGATTCTGTAACTAACTTAATAGTTTTATGCATATTGATAGTGATTTTCTTAGTTAAACTATCCGATAAATCTGCATTTAAATTTTTATAGCTATCAAAAGCTTTTACAGCATTTGTAAAAAACTTACGCAAGAATCTGGTTGATCCTTCAACACCGCTATCACTCCAGATTAAATCTTTTTCAGGCGGACTATCAGACATTACAAACATTCTGGCAGTATCAGCGCCGTGTGATTTTATAATTCCTTCAGGATCAACTACGTTTTTCTTAGACTTACTCATTTTCTCAATGCGTCCTACCGTAATTAAATCACCGCTATCTTTATGATAATATTTTCCGTCTTTGCTGATTAATTCATCTGGCGTTACCCAGTTACCTTTTGAATCTTTATATGTTTCATGGCATACCATTCCCTGGGTTAAAAGCGCTTTAAACGGCTCATCTACATCCCAGTAACCGCATTTTTTCATAGCTTTGGTAAAGAACCTTGCATATAAAAGGTGAAGGATTGCATGCTCAACACCACCAATATACTGATCAACCTGCATCCAGTATTTGCAAGCATCTTTATTAATAGGATCTGCTACTTTATTATCGCAGAACCTTGCAAAATACCATGAAGATTCAAAAAATGTATCAAATGTGTCTGTTTCTCTCTGCGCATCTTTTCCACAAGATGGACACTTAGTTTTAGACCACGAAGCATGGTTTTTAATCGGATTTCCAGGTTTGCTAAAATCAACATCTTCAGGCAGCACAACTGGAAGGTTTTCTTCTTTTTCTGGTAAAATTCCGCATGAATCACAATGAATCATAGGAATCGGACAACCCCAGTAACGCTGACGAGAAACGCCCCAGTCTCTAAGCCTGTATGTAGTTTTCTTAGTACCTAATTTATTTTTATCTAAATACTCACTCATTTTTTTATGAGCTTCTTCAACTTCAAGCCCATTTAAAAAATCAGAGTTGATTAATGTTCTATCTTCTTCAGATTTAAATACGTCTATAATATTAATGCCATATTTTTTAGCAAACTCATTATCACGCGCATCCCATCCTGGGCAGCCGTATAAAGCCCCGCTTCCGAAATCCTGTAGTACATAGTTTGCAATATAAATTGGCACTCTAACATTATTTATAGGGCTAATTGCTGTAACATTTGTTAAATAACCTTTCTTTTCAGCAAGCTCCTGAGCCGCTTCTGTTGTTGGAATAGACTTACATTCTTTGATAAAGCTTGCTAGTTTTTCATCCTTTTCAGCTAAAATGCTAGCAATTTCATGGTCAACACTAAGTGCAACAAATGTGCAGCCAAATAAAGCTTCAGGTGTGGTTGTCTGAATTTCAATATCTTTATCAAGCTCTGGGCAATTAAAATGAATAGAAGTCATTTCTGCTTTTCCAATCCACTTTTCCTGCATAAGTTTTACGTGTTCTGGCCAGCCTGTTAGAGTATCTAGCGACTTAAGCAAATCTTCGGCAAAATCCGTAATCTTTAGGAACCATTGTGACAGCTTTTTACGCTCTACAACTGCGCCTGATCTCCAGCCTCTGCCGTCAATTACTTGCTCATTTGCAAGAACTGTATTATCCACAGGATCCCAGTTAACTTCAGCTTCTTTACGGTATACTAGTCCTGCTTTATAAAAATCCAGGAACATTTTTTGCTCATGCATGTAATATTCTTTAGAGCAAGTAGCAACTTCTTTAGACCAGTCATAAGCAAACCCAACCTTTTTAAGCTGAGCTTTCATTGTTTCAATATTTTCATATGTCCACTTGCCTGGGTGTGTTTTGCGCTCAATCGCCGCATTTTCAGCAGGAAGACCAAAGGCATCCCAACCCATAGGGTGAAGCACGTTAAAGCCCTGCATTCTTTTCATTCTGGCAATAACGTCACCAATTGTATAATTACGAAGGTGACCCATATGAATCCTGCCAGATGGATACGGGAACATTTCAAGTACATAATATTTAGGCTTTGTATTATCAACACTTGCCTCAAATATATTAGATTTTTCCCATTTTTCTTGCCATTTGTTTTCTATGTCCTGGTGCAAATACTCCACGGCTTACCTCTTGTGTATTTATTATCTTGTAAGTTATTGATATTTATAGAAATTCTAGTTATCTGCTATTTTAAGCTGTCTTGCTCTTGTAAAGATTCTGTCTTCAATTTCTGTAGCTAGTTGTTTAGAATTTGCGCTATCTACCCAGGTATTTCCTTTTCTAACCTGCTTAAATGCGGTAACTCTTAAGGCATCTGCTCTTAGAACATCGCTTGCTATAATAATATTAAGTTTATATCTTTCATGCGCATCATGTGATGTTTGGTGCCATTCTGTAGCAATTACCCCTGAAAACGGGTCAACTAAATGTATAGGAAGCTCACTTACCGCTTCTAGTGATGCTCTCCAAAGGTAGCTGTTTACTGTAATACCTACGCCATCAGATTTTTTACGTTTACCACCAAGCACAATACCTTCATCACCGGTAAGTCTACCCATTTCTTCATATCTTCTATCTTCGGCAGTTTTTGGATAATTTTGTTTAACATCAGCATTTTGGCATGAGGTTGCAACTAAATTCATTAAAACTAATAAAATAACTTTGCGCATAAAAACAAACCGTAATCAAAATTTTATAGTATTTTCAATGAAATATATTATAGTTATCCATATTTGCCAACTAAAACTTAAAACTGGTCAATAATGCGTTATTTATATATCATTATAAGTATAATAATATTAAGCTCTTGCGGAGTTAAAGGAGACCTTTACTTGCCTGAAAAACAAGAGAAATCACAGACTAACAATTAGCAAAAATTAATCAAGTTGTTGTAAATTAAACTTAAATTTGCTTTTTTAGTATAATTTTTATTTTTCCTATACTTGTAATTTTAAAAATGTGGTATTATATAATTAGCGTAGCATTAATTTGAATTTTTTAGTGCTTAATTCCAATTGTAACATAGGAGAAAACAGTCCATTTATGGATAGTTACCCCAGTACCGAACGACATTTAGATGTTGAACATATCAAAGGCCATTCTAAAGCAAAAAAGTTTAAACTCTTTTCATGGCTATTTAAATCCAAAGAACCTAATAAAAATGAAAAAGACAATGATTTTGAAGAAAAAATCATTGATTTAGTCAAAAATCACGACGCTACAAATAAAATATCAGGAATTGAAGGTAGGTTTTTACTTCATAACATGCTTGAATTTGGATCATTAACTGCATCAGACGTTATGATACCACGTTCAGACATTGTTGCGGTATCTTCATCTATTAACAGTGATGAGCTTATGGAGATTTTTCTTAAAGAAGAACATACCAGACTTCCAGTATATCAGGATAGCCTTGATAACATGCTTGGCTTTATTCATATTAAAGATTTATTGCCTTATCTTAGGGGTGAAAATAAAAATAAGTTCACTATAGATGCTATTATCAGACCGCTTATTTTAGCCGTACCTACAATGAATATCATTGATTTACTTGTAAAAATGCGTAGTGCCAGGGTTCACATGGCAGTTGTTGTAGATGAATATGGCGGAATTGATGGAATCCTTACAATTGAAGACTTACTTGAGCAAATTGTAGGTAGCATTGAAGATGAACACGACGAGGGCGATAGCCTTGAAATCTTTAAAATAAATGACAAACTATACGAAGCAAATGCAAGAGTTTCTATTGAAAAAATAGAAGAAGAACTTGGCATGAACATTTTTGATGGTGAAGAAGAAGACTGCGAAACACTTGCTGGTCTTATTTTCTTACTTGCAGGTGAAGTACCTACAAAAGGTGAAATAGTTCATCACCCACTTGGTATTGAGTTCCATATCCTCGAAGCCGATCCTCGTAATGTTAAGAAAGTCAGAATAAAACTTCCATCAAACGAAGAACAAGAGACTGAATAAAAGACAGGGAGCAATAACTCCCTGTTTCTTTAGACAATTTTATTGCAATAAAATCATTTCCATGCTTAGTATTATGTGCATATAAAATATATTAGGAGCATATATGATAGGTAACTTCCGCAAAACGTTTGGATCAATGCTTATTAAAGCCTTTTTAATACTTATAGTACTGAGCTTTGTATTATGGGGTATCGGTGATATTGTCAAAAATCTTGGTAATAATTATGCAGCTAAAGTTGCAGGAAAAACTATTCCTATAGAACTTTTAGAAATGCATGTTGAAAAGGAAAAAAGACGCATAGAGATGCAATCAGGCGAACCATTTCAGGATGCAATGAAAGGTCAGCTTACATATTATGTTTTAGACCGCCTGATGAATAATGAAGTTATCGATAAATACCTAAATAAAGAGCATTTATTAATAAGCGATAAAGCTGCACTTGAATCTATAAAAAAAGAAGAAATTTTCAAAGATAAAGAGGGCAAATTTGACCCTGCAAAACTCAGAGAATTTGTGCTTAGCAATAAAATTAACGAAAGAAAATTTGTAGATGATATTCAAAAAGAAATATCACGCAAAATGCTTTTAGAAGTTATAACTTCAAGAGTACCAAGTAATGATATTGCCAAAATTATCAAGCAATATTTAAATTTAGAATATACTATTACAGTTTACAAACTTGATACTACAAAACAAAGCTCAAGCTATATACCAACTAAAGAAGAAAAACAAAAATTCTATGAAACAAATAAATCGCTATTTTTGTCTCAGGAAACAAGAGATGCAAACTATTTCAAAATCCCTGTAGCAGACCTTAGAAAATCTATTACAATATCGCAGGAAGAACTTGAAAATGAATATAAACTACGTGATTACCGCGATGCCAAATTCTCATTAGAAAATATTAAAAGCAAGTTAGAGGCTGATATTACAGCAAAGAAACTTGAGCAAAAATTACAGGACATATCAAATAATATAGATGATGATATTGCATCAGGCATGAATATTGATGAAATTGCAAAAAAGTTTAATGCTAAAAATATGGTTATAAACAATCTTTCTATATCTTCTGAAAATCCTGCTATACCTGGTATTTTACGAGATAAAATTGTAAGTGACAATAACATGGAAGAGGCAAAGCTTGTTTACAATTTAAACGACGCAATTTATGTATATAAAATCAGCAGAATAACCGAGCCTTATCCACTAGCTTATGAGAAAGTAGAAGATTTAATTACTAATAGCCTTAAAACGGAACATTACCTTAAGTTTATGAGAGACTTAGCTCAAAAACCAGAAAATGCTAAACAACTTAATTTAGAAACTCATCAGTACAAATTCAAAGTTGCAGAAGTACAGCAAAAGTTACCAGTAACCATCCCAGGCAATCTTATAAACGATAGCTTAAATAATGATATCGGTTCGTTTACCAATGTTTATAAAGGCATGGAAAACATGTTTTATATGGCTAAGATAGATGACATAAATGAGATTCAGGATAAAATTGAAAATGAGGCTCAAGTAGATCAGGCTATAAAAGGTCATGTTCAGAATGAAATTCTTTGGGCATTTTTTACTAACCTAAAAGATGAATATGGCGCAAAGATAAACAGAAATGTTTTACAACCGCATAAAGATAGCGAGTGATAGTATTAATAGACAATTTTGATTCTTTTACCTATAACCTTGTAAGTTTTTTAAAAATTTTAAATTTAGATTACAAGGTTATCAGGTATCAATCTGAGTTAGATCACGCTATATCTCTGGGCATTATTGATAAAATTATTATATCTCCAGGACCATCACACCCAAAAAACTCCTTAATTTCCTTAAATGCCATTAGATATGCAGAAGATAACAACATTCCTTTGCTTGGTGTTTGTTTAGGACATCAGGCTATAGGACTATATTTTGGGTGTGATATTTCCAAAAACCCCTACCCTATACATGGTAAAGTCCATCAAATTAAAGTTACAAAACCTGATAGTATATTATTTCAGAATGTACCTAAATTATTTAATGCCACCCGATACCACTCGCTGTGTATAAATTCTATAAATAACAATAACTTAGAAATAACTTCAACCACGAACGATGGCATTATTATGGCTATAGAGCATAAGCATCTTCCTATATATGGCGTTCAATTTCATCCTGAAAGCATTACAAGTGAGTTTGGATTTGAAATAGTTAAAAATTTCATATATAATTAAATAATACATTTAATTAATTTGTGATTTTTATGCATCAAATAGCTGATTTTCTTAAAAAAATAGCTCCGTACCTGAAGAATATGTCTTCAGAACCTGTAGTACTTACAGAATGCATAGGACGCATAATATCAGCAAATGTTACTTCAAGATTTAGCGTTCCAAATAAAAACGTATCTAACGTCAATGGTTATGCTATTAAGTCTGCGGATATTACAATGCTACCTACAAAACTTCGTGTTATAGGAAAGTCGCATAACCAAAATCCTTTTCAGGGAATGATAAAAGATGGTCAGGCTGTTGAAATTTCTGCAGGAGTTCCGATTCCTGAAGGAGCAGATGCAATTGTTCCGTTAGATGAAGTAAGCATAGACCCAAAAAATGTTATAATTAAGGAATTCTGCCCTAAAGGTCAAAATATTATTGAAAAAGGAATAGATATTGAAAACGGCGAAACACTCATTCAAGCTGGATCATTAGTTAGCTTCCGTGATATTGCAAAAGCTGCTGCTGTAAAGCTTTCATGGCTTCCGGTTGTTAGGCAGCCAAGAATCGGCGTTATTGTAGCGCCTGAAGAGAACCAGCAAGATAGCCAGAGTTTATATTTAAATCACGCTAAACTTCAAACACTTCTATCTTTCATAAAACTTCTTGGCGGCATACCTATTGATTTAGGCATTGCCATTGATATGACAGCTCCGATTGAGGATGTACTTACCTATAAAAATGAGGTTAAGTTTGCAGTTCAGGATATGGACATGATAATAATTTGTGGCGGTACTGCTATGCCGCAAGAAAGCCTTATCTGGAATAGTTTAGGTCAGTTTGGCGCTAAAATAGAATCATTTTCAGTTAAATATACTAATGATGAAGCCTTGCTTATGGGCGCTTTAAAAAACATTCCGCTTATTGGTATGCCTTCATCCTTTGTATCTATGCTAATGTCGTCTATTTTATTCTTAGGACCTGCATTACTCAAAATGATGGGAAAAACCGATGAAAATTTTGGCTTTACAAAAAGGTTAGCATTACTTTCGCGTAACCTTGACGTAATAGATAAAAAATCAGACTTTTTATATGGTTATACTAAAGAGAAAGAAAACGGGGAAATGATAGTTACCCCGTCTTCTGGTCAGGATTTTTTAATGCTATCTGCACTTGCGAAATCTGACTGTATAATATACGTGGATCACTCCAGACCACTAACGCAAGGAACAACCGTAGAAGTCATCGAATGCGCGTGGTCTAGGTTTAGAACCTAAAAGTGGTCTAGGTTTAAAGCTTATATAGCTAAAGTATTTTTAATAATGGCACAGGAATGACGCATACCATTATTATAAAGACTAAGCTATACAAGTTTTGAAACTGCTTTTTCAATTCTGTTGCAAGCTTCTTCAAGGTTTTTCTCATTTGTTGCATAAGATATCCTGAAATACCCTTCCATTCCAAAAGCAACCCCAGGAACTGTAGCAACCAGCGCTTCTTCAAGTAGATATGTTGAAAAATCGTTAGAGTCATTTATTACCTTCCCGCCTTCTGTTTTCTTGCCCATTAGTTGCTTGCAAGATGGGAATACATAAAAAGCCCCTTCTGGCTTTAAACATGTTATACCAGTCATTTTATTAAGCCTTTCAACCATGTAATCTCTGCGCTTCTCAAAAATTGCTTTCCACTCCTTCAGGAAATCCTGCGGGCCTGTAAGCGCACCATGAGCTGCGGCTTGCGATATTGAACTTGGGTTAGAAGTTGATTGTGACTGAAGAGCGCCCATAGCTTTAATTAAATCTTCAGGACCTCCAGCATAACCAATTCTCCAGCCAGTCATAGAGTATGACTTAGAAACCCCGTTTAATGTAAGAGTACGGCTTTTAAGTTGTGGCTCAATTTCTGCAATTGTGTAAAATTTTAAGCCATCATAAATTAAATGCTCATAAATATCATCACTTAAAATATGAACATGCGGATGTTTTAAAAGTACGTCAGCAATTGCTCTCAATTCTTCCTTAGAGTAAGCAGCCCCACTTGGATTACTAGGAGAACCTAAAATAAGCCACTTTGTTTTAGGAGTAATATATTTCTCTAAGTGTTCAGCCTTCAAACGAAATTTATCTTCTTCTGGGCATACTGCAATAACTGGCACGCCTTCTGCAAGTGCTACAATATCAATATAGGAAACCCAATATGGCGCAGGAATAATTACTTCATCACCAGGGTTTACACTAGCTAAAATTGCATTATATAAAACTTGCTTTCCACCAGTGCCAACAATAATTTCCGATAATTTATAGTCTAAGTTATTCTCTTTCTTAAATTTCTCCTGAATCGCTTTTTTAAGATTTGGGGTTCCATCTACGTTTGTATACTTAGTTTGACCTTTTTCCATAGCCTCGATCGCGGCTTTTTTAATAAACTCTGGTGTATCAAAGTCAGGCTCACCCACGCTTAAAGCGATAATATCCTTACCTTCAGCCTTAAGTTCGGCTGCTTTTTTAGTCATAGCAAGGGTTGGAGATGGTTTAATGGTTTTGAGTCTTTCTGCTACTAAGCCCATGATTTACCTACATTTTTTGAATTGTTTGACGAATTTAACTGAAGTTTATAGTACATAGAGCGTAATTTTTCCAGAAAAATATTAAAAAACAAAGGAAAATATTTATTAATTTTTTAATATTTATGCTATTATTGATATAAGATATTAATAATATTATATAGTATAGCTTATGAATTATAATGATGCAGGCAAACTTGCCCATGCTACAGCTTTCAAAATTTTAAGAGAGAAAGGGCAGCTTAATACAGAAATAAACTTTGCTGGACTTAAAGAAGTTAGGGCTATTCAAAAAAATGTAGGTGAAAAAAACTTAACAGATTTTGCAGTAGATCGTAAAGGTACTGCAACATTAGGTCGTTCATTCTCAGAAAAAAACTTTAAGGAAACAGGTCTTAACTACACCCCTGAACTTGCAGAAAAATTTGGCGCTCTGTATGCTGCTATTTTAGCTTCAAGAGTTAATGATACTGATTTCAAGGCTCAAGATAGCAATTATAAAAATGTAAATGTACTTGCGGAAGATAAATTTGCGCGTGAGACTACAGCAAAGCTTTTAAAAACATATAAATCTAAATTTCAGAATATGAATTTAGATGAGATATACGATTTTGGTCAGAACTTAGCTAAGCATCCAAATATACCATTTTTTAGACAGCCAGCTGAAGGTATAACCGCTCAACAAATTGATGAATCTATTAAAAAAGCTAATAAAGAAGCTATAGATAATGCTGGCAAAGCATTTGATAAATTAAGCCACTCAAAATCAACCGTAGAAAAACCTTCAAAATCATCAGGTGTTAAAGAACTATTTGGCGTTATTCGCAATTTCTTTAAGCAAGATCCTATGAAGAAGGCTGAAAAAGCTGAACGCAATATTCTTAAAAAGCTACAAAAAAATATGAAGCTTGCTGAAGAAAACGGTACTACAAACGTTTCCTTAGATGAAGTTTCTTCTAAAGTTAAAGAAAGCGGTGTAACAATTGGCAGCCACAGATTTGACTCAAACACCGCAAGAAGCGAGGACAATCTTAATCAGAATAAGGATAGGTCTTTGAAATAAATTTATTTCTGCCAATATTATCCAGTTCTAATGCATAAAGTCTTTAATTTCAGGGATTTCTGATTTAAAGAACTCTTCCTTACCTAAATCCACTACAGGTTTACCATTTTTCAGCATAATTACTCTGTTTGTAACGTTCTTTAAAAAGTACATTTCATGGGTTACAACTAAGGCAATTTTATCTTTAGAAATCACATTTGCGATTAAATCAATGATTTCCCTAACATTCTTAGGGTCAAGCGCACTTGTCGGTTCATCAAACAGAATCACTTCAGGATCCATAGCCAAAGTTCTTGCGATAGCGACCCTTTGTTTTTCACCGCCTGAAAGGTTTTTAGGCATAGAATCAGCCTTATGTGAAAGTCCAACTAACTTTAAGCTTTCTTCTGCCTTTATTTTAGCCTCATTTTTCGGCATTTTTTTGACGTTAATAAGGGCAGTCATAACGTTCTCTAAAACGTTCATATTCTGAAACAGGTTAAATGACTGAAATACAAAGCCAATTTTCTTGCGCATTTCTAGAACATTTTTAGAAGTTATAGCCGCACCATCGAGTAACACACTACCGCTATCTAAACTTTCCAGCATATTTATAACTCTGAGTAAGGTAGACTTACCGCAGCCAGATGGACCAATAATTCCAACAATTTCACCTTTGTTAAAAGTGAGATTTAAGTCATCTATAACCTGTTTACCATCAAAGGCTTTCTTCAAATTCTTAAGCTCTAGCATTTTATTACCTTGCTACTTTTTTATTTATAATAACTAATATAATGTTCATAACGTTAATGATTATGTAGTAATAAATACCTGCAATTATCAGTGGTGTTAAATAATCATATGTCTCAGACGAAATAAGCTGCGCTTTACGCATAATATCCTGCGCACCAAGCACCGATATAATGGATGACTCTTTCACCATATTTATCGCTTCATTTATAAGCGAAGGTACAATATTACGTAATGCTTGCGGAATTACTATAAGCTTCATTGTTTGGTATTTTGTCATACCAATTGCATTTGCAGCTTCAATTTGACCTTTATCAACACCATTGATTCCTGCTTTTAAATGCTCAAACATATATGCAGCTGAGTTTATAGAAAATGCCACAATACCTGCAGTAAACACTGATATTTTCACCTCTAAAATCATAGGAAGTGCAAAGTAAATTATACTAAGCTGTAGTATTAGCGGCGTACCTCTTAGAATCGATACATATAAATTACTTACATATTTAAACAGCTTTGACGTTCCCGAAAGAACCGTAAGAATAGTCGCAATTAAGAAACCACAAATAGTTGATATTAAAGAAAATTCCAGCGTTAAACTAATCCCTTTTGCTATAACTTTAAAGTATCTAACCTCAACACCCATTATTTTTTCACCAGCAACAGCTGACTCAAAATCTACTAACCATTTTTGATTTATTGCCTCTAATGACCCGTCCTTCAAAGTTTCAGTAATAATTACGTCTACTTTTTCAGTAAGATTTGATCCTTTTTTCAGAGCAACAGATATACCGCCATCTTTAATTTCAGTAGCAGGAATAAATGTAAAGTCAGGGTAATTATCAATAATAGACTCAACTTGCGGGCCATCAATTAAAATTGCATCAACATTACCTGTTTTTAAGTCTTCCACCATCATTGCAAGTCTTGCTAAAGGTTTTGTCTGGTAGCCAAGCTCTGTAAGCTGAGTTTCAAAAATTGACCCTGCCTGCGCTCCAATTTTTGCCATTCTAAAGTCTTTGAGCCTTTTTTTGTCTTTATACTTAGTAATCAAAAACGCTTCTGTTTTATAGTAAGGTATTGAAAAATCGTAATTTTTCGCTCTTTCTTCTGTTCTTGATACATTTGATATAACTAAATCGATTGCACCACTATCAAGCGCTGGCATTAGTGAATTAAAATCAATTTCTTTAATCACCAGTTCTTTATTCATTTTCTCAGCGATAATCTTAGCAAGGTCTGCGTCAAACCCTACTACTTCTCCATCAATCATCATATCAAACGGTGGATAATCTGCTGATATCCCCACCCTTAACTCTTCTTTTTTCTGTATACTGTCACATGATGTAAGCATAGCAACAGCTAGAATTAATATACTTATTATTTTCATGGTTTATGTCCTATTCTAAAATTGTGCCTGTTAAATCTTCTCTAATGCCGTTTAAAAAGTCCTTTCGTGAGACTGCTCCTTTCCCAGGTTTCTGTAATATATTAGGCTGAATAAAGCCATCTAAAGTCTTTATAATCAAATCTTTTGATGCAATTACTTTAGGCTCAAAATCACCTTCAAACTCCACAATTTCCGCATCTAATATTTTAACATTCTCACCTTTAAGCGTAATATAACTTCCAAGCTCTGATAACGCATTAATTTTGCGGATAATATCTTTTGCACTCTGGTTAAAATCAAGCTTGAGCTGGTCTTTGCTAATCTTATGAGCGTAAGTTGCTAAACTATCATCTTGCTTTTCAAACGCTTGCGCTTTACCAGTTCTAATAATATCCTCAATGACTTCTACCATAAGCTTGCTTCCGATTTCCGCTAAACTATCATGCAGATCTTTAAGTTTTGTTTTATCAGTAATAGGTACATGCTCACTTATTTTAATCATTCCGCCAGTATCTAAACCTTCGTCCATTTGCATAATGGTAACGCCGCTATATTCATCGCCAGCGAGTATTGCATGATGGATGGGAGCAGCACCCCTCCATCTTGGCAAAATTGACGCATGAATGTTAATTACGCCATATTTTGGAATGTCTAAAACTGTTTTAGGTAGTATAAGTCCATAAGCCGCAACAATTATAAGATCAGGCTCAAATGATTTTATAATCTCAACTTGTTCTTCGTTCCTTAGTGTTTTTGGTGTAAAAACTTCTATATTTTTACTTTTAGCAAAACTTGTAACAGGCGTATCAATAAGCTGCATACCCCTACCCTTTGGTTTAGCAGGCTGGCTAAATACAGCGGGAATAGTTACACCTTTGATACTTATAATTTTTTCTAGCGCCTTTACTGCAAATTCAGGCGATCCCATAAATATTATTCTCATTTCTTATACTTCTTTTTTATTCTTTCTAAAATTATCCTGCGTTTCATAGGCGATATTTGATCTATAAATAAAATACCGTCATGATGGTCAATTTCGTGCTGCAAACATGTTGCTAAGAGTCCATCTGCCGTAATCTCACATTCCTGCCAGTCTAAATCCCTATATTTTACCGTAATTTCTTTAGGTCTTGTAACATCGGCATACTCACCTGGGAATGAAATACTACCTTCTTTATAAGTATTTGCCTCATCTGACTTTTTTATAATAACAGGGTTTATAAAAGCCTGAGGGTTGCTATAATCATCACTAATATCAACAACTACAATCCTTTTATGAACGCCAACATGGCTTGCAGCCATGCCGCAGCCTTTATTATGACGCATGGTTTCAAACATATCGTTTATAAATGCTTTAGTTTGATCATCTAAGCTTTCCACTTCAGAACATTTTGTTCTAAAACTTTGATCATAGCCTATGATTATAGGTAACACTGCCATATTAATTATACTTTTATATGTTTGTTAAATACTTATTAGGAAGTAACGCATAGTACAATTCAACTATAATTACTATAGTCTTATTTATACTTTTTTCGGAGTTTTTCCAGAATTATTCGTCGTTTCATATCAGAAATATGATCTACAAATACAATACCGTTAGTATGGTCAATTTCATGCTGAAGACATACGGCAAGAAGCCCTGCTGCTTCAAGCTCGCACTCTTCCCATGCTTCGTTACGATAGCGTACTGTAATTGTGTCAGGTCTGATAACATCAGAGTACTGACCAGGGAATGACAAGCAACCTTCTTTGTAAGACTTTGTTTCTTCTGATTTTTTCACAAGTTCTGCGTTAATAAAAACCTGCGGGCTATCACCATTATCACTTACATCCAGAGTAATAATTTTTTTATGAACACCAACTTGCACGGCAGCAAGCCCAACACCTTCCGCATGATACATGGTTTCGATCATATCAGCTATGAACTTTTTTGTCTCGTCATCCATTTTCTCCACATTCTCCGAAGGTTTTTTAAGCCTTGGATCAGGAGCAACTACTATTGGTAATACAGCCATAAGTTTTAATTAGGTTATGATTTTTACTATTGTATACATTAAATTATAACAAATTTCAAGATTTAACATACTCTTGGGTTTACAGCAGAACATAAAATCTATAAAAATGAGGCAATTATACAGTATTTATAAAGGAATATATCATGAATCATTTAGTAGTTATTGACGGATACGGCTTTGTTTTTAGAGCATTTCACTCTATGCCACCCCTTACCCGTAAAGACGGAGTAGTTGTGGGCGCTGTATTTGGCTTTTGCTCAATGATAATGCGCCTTCTTACAGAGATTCATGCAACACATATTTGTATAGTATTTGATAGCGGTAAACAAAACTTTAGACACAGGTTATATGCAGATTATAAGGCAAACCGCCCAGAAGCGCCTCAGGAACTTCGTGATCAGTTTCCTATAATCAGGCAGGCTGCCAAAGCATTTAATATAATATCTTTAGAAAAAGAAGGATTTGAGGCAGATGATTTAATAGCAACGCTTGCTCAAAAAGCATCTCATAACGACTATAAAGTAACAATAGTATCATCCGATAAGGATCTTATGCAGCTAGTTGGTGATAATGTTATGATGTTTGATCCGATGAAATTTAAGGTAATCGACCGCGAAGCCGTTTTAGAAAAATTCGGTGTATACCCTGAAAGAGTAAGAGACCTTTTATCGTTACTTGGTGATGCATCAGATAACATTCCTGGCGTAAAAGGTATAGGCGGTAAAGGCGCATCTGATCTTATCAATGAATTTGGGTCATTAGAAGAGCTTATTCAAAATGCAGATAATATTAAGCAAAACCGCTATAAAAATGCATTTGCAAGTAATATAGATAATGCCAAACTTTCATATGAGCTTGTAGGGCTTGATTATAACGTTGACCTACCAGCAACTCTTGATGAACTCAAAATAAATGATATTGACCCAACCGAGCTAAATTACTTTTTTGAGAAAAACCAGTTTAGACAACTTCAAAGAAAAATGGAGTCAATGTTTGATAGTATAAAAAAATGCGACGCCACAAACTCTATAATCAGCACCAAACATTTTGATGATAAAGCATCATTTAAAAAGCTTGAGCCACAAGCATTTTTTGCTGAACTTTCAAATAATAACATGGTGAGTGTTTTTAAAATAGAATCAAAGCTGTTTATGTCACTCGAGAATGGTCATTATACTATTTTAGACTCTACCATTGAATATAATAATGAAATTAAAGAAATTTTCGCAAGCACTGCTATTATAAAGCTATTTTATGGTGCTAGGCCATTTTTCAAGATGTATGACATTAACCATTTTGAAGATATCCAACTTATGGCTTACACACTTGATAGTAGCCAAAATTTTGAGAATATTTCAGCAGCACTTACCAATTTTTTAGAAGAAGTAGATACCGACCCTCAGCAATATGCGCTTAAGTTATTCAAACTTCATAATTTTTTAAAACCAAAAATTATAGAAAATCAGGTATTTAAAATATATGAAGCTTTTGAGAAACCGCTTATAAAAATACTCGCTAACATGGAACTAGCAGGAATACTACTTTCAAAAGAAACCATTGAAAATCTAAAAGTAGAATTTCAGCTGAATTTAAATATGTTAGAAAAAGATATATTTGCCTTAGCAGGGGTAAGCTTTAACATTGGCTCACCTAAGCAGCTTGGCGAAGTACTATTTGAAAGACTTTCAATGCCAGCCTCTAAAAAAGGTAAAAGCGGAACATATTCTACTGATATTGATGTTTTAGAAGAGCTTTCACTTTCAGGGCATACTATTGCAGATAAGCTTATTGAATGGAGGCATTTGTCAAAGCTGATTTCGACTTATACAGATCCTCTTATTAACGCTGCAAGTTTAGACGGCAGGATTCATACTACATATTCGCAAACTACTACTATTACAGGCAGACTCAGTTCAAGCGCCCCTAACTTACAAAATATTCCAATCAGAACCGCACATGGATCGCGTATTAGAGACGCATTCATTAGCAAACCGGGATATAAATTACTGTCTTTTGACTACTCGCAAATTGAGCTTAGAATACTCGCCCACATGGCAGATGTAAAAGAGCTTATTGATGCTTTCCACCATGATAAAGACATTCATAAGATTACAGCATCACAAGTATTTGGTATTCCCGAAGAAGAAGTTGATGATTCTTTAAGACGTAAAGCAAAAGCTATTAACTTTGGTATTATTTACGGCATTAGCGCGTTTGGTCTTGCTAAACAAATTAACGTATCAAGATCGGAAGCGAAATCGATTATAGATAAATATTTAAGTACTTATCACGGTATTAAAAAGTTTATGGACGGAATGCAGGAGCAAGCCCGTCAGCATGGTTTTGTAGAGACTTTATTTGGACGCAAATGTTATATTAAAGATATTATGAGCAGTAATTTTGCTGTCCGCGGCTTTGCAGAGCGCTTAGCTATTAACGCGCCGATTCAGGGAACCGCAGCAGATATTATAAAAATGGCAATGATCAATGTAAATAAAGCCCTGCCAAAAGATACTACAATGCTGCTACAAATACATGACGAACTAATCTTTGAAGTCCCTGAGAATGATTATGAAGATAAGATAAAAAAGCTTCAAAATATCATGCAAGACGTTGTAAAACTTAAAGTTCCACTAACCGTAAACTGGGGAATAGGCAATAATTGGGGTGAGATTTAGTATTTAATAAGCGAAGAAAGACTTTTACTGTATTTGTCATTTAAATTATATCATTTGGTATATCTCTAAGAAGTTAAGAGTTGACAGGAATAACGAACGAAGTGTACAAAATGGTACATGAGTGAGGAAATGACGTATCAAATCTTAATTTATTAGGGGTATAAATGTATCACGTTTGTGAAGTGCATGTAGATTTAGATGCTATTGCTTCTAACTATAAATATATGTCAAATATCTCTAGTAAAGTTTGTCCTGTTGTAAAAGCTGATAGCTATGGTATTGGCGCTTATAAAATCGTTGAGCGCCTTGTAAAAGAAGGCTCAGATACTTTTTTTGTAGCCACCTTAGAAGAAGCATTAGAACTTCGCGAGTCTTTTAAAAATACTGTTTTTTATACGTTACTTGGTCTTCATGATGACCCCGAAGTATTTTACAGAAATAATATTTACCCTGTTATAAACTCACTAAACCAATTAGAAAAAGCAGCTAAATTTGGCAAATCTGATTTTAAAGCAGCAATTCAGTTTGATACGGGTATGAGCCGTAATGGCATGACGCCATCTGAGATGCATGAAATGCTTGATAAAAATTTACATAAGCAAATTGATCTTAAACTAGTAATGTCGCATTTAGCATCAAGCGAAGAAAAGGATAATCTGTTTAACCAAATGCAGCTTGAGCGTTTTAAACATATCGCATCCTACTTCCCGCATGTTCCAAAAAGCCTTGCAAATTCTGGCGGAATTTTACTTGGAAAAGACTATCACTTTGACATAGTAAGACCTGGTATCGCAACATATGGGTACGTACCGGATAAAGAATTTTTACCAGCTGTAAAAATGTATGCGAAAATTTTAGAGATTCATACTTATAAAGCAGGATCAACAGTAGGCTATAATCAAACTCATTTACTTGTAAGCGACAGAATTTTGGCAACCATTGGCGTAGGTTATGCCGATGGTTTATCAAGAGCAATCAGCAACCTTGGCGAAGTATATTATAAAAATTATAGATTACCAATTCTTGGTAGAGTTTCTATGGATACTATAATTGTAGATATTACCGATTATGTAAATGAAATCACAGGCGACTTTTTAACTGTGTTTGAAACTAAAGAACAAATGTTTAATATAGCAGTAAGCTCACAAACTATACCTTATGAGATTCTTACCTCTATAGGCAAAAGATTCAGATTCCATTATCATGGGTAAACAATATCCATGCCTATTATTTAATAATAGATTGCCACAAAATGCCTTGCATTTTTCGCAATGACATAGCATCTTGAGGGTGTCATTCCGAGAGGTGCGTAGCATCTCGTGGGAATCCATATATAAATTTAGTCTATTGTTAACAGTGAATTAATTGCTGCATAAGAATGAGGAATAAAGTGCAGTAAAAACTATAGCATTTTAGGTTAGATTAGATACAGGAATAACGAGTGAAACCTAGCAATGCTTCGGTGAACGAGGAAATGGTGCATACAAAACTAAATACTAAAACATAACTATAGTTAAATAAGTTAAGTTTTGCACAGGAATAACAAACGAAGTGTAGTAAACCTACATGAGTGAGGAAATGACACATGCAAAACTAACTTAGTTAACTATAGTCGACTTTACATAAAAAAAGCCCATCAGCTGGTGCTGTCATTTCTGCGGCTGCTCTATTTTTAGCGTCTAAAATGTTTTGCACGTCTTTGGGTGTTAATTCCCCTTCTCCAACTTTGCGTAAGGTTCCAACGATATTTCTTACCATATGATGCAAAAATGAGCGTGCGGATACTTCTATGATAATTTCAGGATAATTCTCGGATATTATCCTAATATTATCCACTGTTATGATAGGTGACTTTGCCTGACACATTGTTGCTCTGAAACTGGTAAAATCATGATGTCCTATTAGCACATTTGCACCTTCCTGCATTTTTTCGGGATCTAAAGGAAGATGACGTACCCAGGACAGGTTTTTATAAATAGCACTTGGGCTACTGCGATTGATAATTCTATATTGGTAAGTTCTTCTAATTGCTGAATATCTTGCATGAAAATCTGACTCTACTTTTTCACAATCAAGCACAACAATATCTTCTTCTTGCAAAAAATGGTTAATGGATCTAACCAGTTTATGAGTATCATACTCTTTTGGAAGGTCAAAATGGGCAACCTGCCCTGTTGCATGCACCCCTTTATCAGTTCTGCCTGACCCATAAACCTCTGCTTTATAATGAGAAAAGGCAAAAATAGCTTTTTCTATTTCCTCCTGAACAGTAGGAAGTCCTGGCTGAATTTGCCAGCCATAATAGCGAGTACCTTTATATTCTATGGTGATTTTATAGCGGATCATGTTAATTACTATTTTTTAAAGAACCGAAGGTTCATGACCCTGTGCCTAGCACCTTTGGTGCTTGCCCCCCTGGCACAGGGTCATACACATATTAGTCGTTCTTAGGTTTTAGGGTTGGAAATGCTATAACTTCACGAATTGAGTGAGAGTTAGTAAGAATCATAACTAACCTGTCAAGACCAATACCTAAGCCACCTGTAGGCGGAAGAGCGTATTCAAGCGATGTAATAAAGTCATGATCCATCTCATGGGCTTCGTCATCACCTGCATCTTTTGCCTCAACCTGCTGCATAAAGCGGTCTTTTTGATCCATTGGGTCATTAAGCTCAGAGAACCCGTTAGAGATTTCCCAGCCGTTCATATATGTCTCAAAACGCTCTGTAAGCCTTGGATCATCGATTTTGCATTTAGCAAGTGGTGAAATATCTCTAGGTAAATCAGTAACATGCGTAGGCTGGATAAGCTCATGCTCTACTTTTTCACCAAATATTGTCTCTAAAACCTTACCCCATGGCTCATTACCTTTAAGGTGCACGCCAAGTCTTTTAGCAACTTCATGAGCTTCAGTTTGCGAGTTAATGGTAAGGAAATCCACACCTGTTTTTTCTCTTACAAGTTCTGCCATTGATTTTCTTGGCCATGGCCCTGATAAATCAATTACCTTATCACCAAAGTTAATCTGCATTGAGCTATTTGTAAGCTCACATACTCTCTGAATAATACCCTCAGAAATACTGATCATATCATGATAATCCGCGTAAGCCTGATATAGCTCAAGTGATGTAAATTCGGGGTTATGTCTTGTAGAAATTCCTTCATTTCTAAAGCAACGGTTAATTTCAAATACTCTTTCAGAAAGACCACCAACTATAAGCCTTTTAAGGTATAATTCAGGCGCAATTCTAAGGTATAAATCGATACCTAATGTATTATGGTGCGTAACGAAAGGTTTAGCAATTGCCCCACCTGCAATCGGGTGTAGCATTGGTGTTTCTACTTCTAAAAACCCATGCTCCAATAAGTAATTACGAACGCCAGAAATTATAACTGATCTTGCCCTTAACACGTTACGTGAATTTTCGTTAATTATCAGGTCAATATATCTTTGTCTGTAACGTGTTTCTACGTCCTGCAGCCCATAATATGAATCAGGAAGCGGAAGTAACGCTTTTGAAAGTAAGTTCACTTCTAAAGTATTTACAGTAAGCTCACCTCTTGGGGTACGGCGTACAATACCTCTTGCGCCAATAAAATCACCTAAATCAAGGTTTCTTAAAACCTGAAGTACATGTTCAGGAGCGTTTTTTACATCAGTATATACCTGAAGTTTGCCCGAATCATCGTGAAGGTCAATGAACATACCGCTATTACGAATTGACATAACACGACCTGCAACCATAACCTCGTCTTCTGTATATACGCCGTTTTCTAAGGATGCATATACTTCATGAAGTTCCACTGTTTTGTGGGTTCTGGCAAATTTTGAAGGGTATACATTAATACCAAGTGATTTTAATTCCTCAAGTTTAGCAAGGCGAACTTGATGCTGACTCTGTTCTTCTGAATGAGAATTGCTCACAGTAAAATTACTCCTGTTAATTATTTTTAAATTTCAATAACTTATGAAATTTATTACGTTCTTATTTTAATGAATTTTTGGCTATTTTCCAGTATTTCAGGATTTCATCCATTGATAAGCCTTTAAAACTTGTAATACCGTCATTTTCTGCAAATTCCAGTGCTTTATCAAGCCTTGTTTCAAACTTATCGAGCGCTAATTCCATACATTCCTTGATATCACAATTTAAATAATATGCAAGTGCCATTGCGGCTATTATAACATCCCCGAGTTCTTCTTTTAGGGCATCTCGGTCGTTTTTTTCTACTTCTACAGCAACTTCATCGCACTCGCTTTTAATTTGGTCGATAATCTGCTGGTAGTTTTCATAAACAAAGTCATGCTTTTTAGCCTTTGTTTCAATTTTTATAAGTTTTTCAATAAGATCCATGGTGTGTATATGTATATGTTTTTATGAGTTGTGTTATAGCATAAAACGTTGGAAAGGGGTAGCTGAATGTGGGGGGGGGGGTATGGCGTCTAACAGAAATTATTAAGGAATTTAAATAATTATTAAATTAAAATAAAATATTACTAACTAATTAATAATATTTGACTAATTAACAATCAGATATTATGGTTTTGGCATTAAATTATCTTGCGAGTAGCAAATGAAACTAGAAAACGAACATCAAAATAAGGATTATCAAATATCAACAGAAAAACTATTTTCCAGACTAAATGATCAAGATTCTTGGCATGAAGATTTTCCTGAACTAGAAATCACGGTAAAAAATCTAATGCCTGAACAACTAACCATAGTATCTAATGACGATGAAAATAATAACTTACTACATTTTGCATCAGCTATAGGAAATTTAGAAACAGTGATATATCTTATTAATAATGGAATTAAAGCAGATATAAAAAATAGATGGAAATCTACTCCAGCATATTACGCTGTAGAATATGGCAAACTTGAAGTAGTTAAATATTTGATCAACGAAACAAATGTTAACATAAACATTAAACACTTTAATGGAGATACTCTTTTACATCAGGCATCTATGCGAGGTTATTTTGAAATAATCAAATACCTGATAGAAGAAAAAAACATGAATGTTGATATTTTGAATAATTCTAGAGAGACCCCTTTAAAATATGCATCTCGAAACGGTCATTTAAAAACGGTTAAGTATCTTGTTAAAAAAGGGGCAAATACAAATATTTGCAACATTATTCGACACACTCCTTTGCATATTGCAGCTTATAGCGGACATTTAGATATAGTTAAATACTTAGTCAAAAAGGGGGCAAATGTTCTTAGTAGAGACATTGCCAATTATACAGCCCTGTTATACGCTGGTGAAAAAAGAAATTTGGAAATGATAAAATATTTTGCTCAGAATGGAGGTAATGTCGATGATAGTAATATTTCTGGATCGACTTCACTGCATTATGCAGCTTTATATGGATGCACTGAAATAGTCAATTTCCTTGTTAATGAAAAAAATGCTAGTGTCAATGCTGTAGATAGCAATCAGAAAACTCCATTACACTATGCTACTGAACAGGGTTATAAAAATATTGCAGATTTGCTATGGTCTAAGATTTCTGATAACACTAAAAATAAGATAATTCAAGATAATGAAATAACTATCAATCAATACAAACAAAGGCGTTTAATATTTCGTAATTATGCTACTTTAAATATTATGTATGAGCAAAATAATCTAGAAAAAGACCGTTTTATAGAATTTTATCACCATATATATCAAAATCATAATATTAATATTTCTGGATTAATAGGCTCAAGCGATGCATCTTTTAACGAGGACACTAAAAAAATAAATAGCTTTATTAAAACTTTAAAATTAAATATACATAATCCTAGTAGTGCAGTGTATACTAAAGAATTTAAAGAAATTACAAAAGATCTTAAGAGTTTTGCAATCGCTTTCGCCGGTAAAGTTATAGGTTATAGATATATAGAAACCCTACCCTTTGAAATACAATCTCATATTTTTTCTTATTTGAATATTGATCTAAATGAAACGTTATTACTTAGTAATAAAATAAAAAAAACCAAATTATCTTATAGAATAGAACAATTAAAGCTTTTAGATAATAAGGTAATAGAAACATCTATTAATAATAAGAAAATACCAAAGATTAATACTACACATTCTTCTGCGCCAGTGACAACCCTTTATAGAAAAGAACATGTTATAAAACATATGGATAGTAAGTTTACTTCATCATTTAACATTACTAATATTGTAAAAGTAAGTTTAAACTTAGCTAGACGATTGGGCATAGGAATGCTTGTTAATAAAGGCTTAAAAGCGCTTGCTCCAAGATTTTCTTTTCTTGGTAATAAAGCTGTAAGATATGTAGTATCAACATCAGCATCAGTATTTATCGGATATTTTGGATTTGAAAAGCGCAACTATTCACCAAATGGTAAATTCAGTAAATTTGTATTTGAATATGTATTAGGTAGGCGTAATAAACTAAAAGACCAGAACGCAATTAATCGTTATTTTAAATCTAATATTAATGTGCATGATGATACTAAAATTATTGCTAAAAATCACCCTAATAAAATTAACTGGAAAGATATTGCTTTTGCAACCAGAAACGTACGTGAATATAGAGGTTTGTAATTAGTCAAAGTAGCGCGATTAATTTACTAACTGCACTCTTTATTTACAATTCATATATATTACGACCAGGGGGCGAGACATTTATGGCAAGGGGAGAAATTTATATCTTCAATTTGTTACCCTTTATTATATAGAAGGAAAAATCCTTCACGAGGGTGGTCAGAATTTTTTGATCTTAATATCATTTAATTTGCAAATTTTTAATAAATACCTATTGCTCACCCTTTTAATCTCATTCACTTCAAGATATATAGAAATGGATTCCAACGAAGTGCTATGCAATTCTTGGAATGACTTAAGAAGGGCAAATTGGTTTATTTGAACGAAGAGCGAAGGCTAGTTTTAACGACTCGCTGAGCGATGAGTGACGAATTAAATGTTAAGCACTATCAGACACAGGAATGACAATATTCAAGGGCAAATTGGTTTATTTTATTATATAACAGGAGATAATTAACGAAAGCTAGTCAACCTAGCTGAGTTAAGAAGCGACGCATTAGATAATAAAATAAACCAATTTGCAGGTAATCTATAAGCCGGATTCTGTCTAGTACGACTATTTATCTAGGCTTTAAATTACTTTAAAACTCTTGCGACCTACCCGAATGTTATATAGTGAAAGCAACTATTGCTAATTAAAGCTTAACATTCCTATTTGGTCTTGCTCCCGATGGGGTTTGCCATGCCGGTTGTATTACTACAAACGCGGTGCGCTCTTACCGCACCATTTCACCCTTACCTTTTGCAAGGCGGTATCTTTCTGTTGCACTTTCCCTAAGGTTGCCCCCGCCGGACGTTATCCGGCATCGTGCTTTCTGGAGTCCGGACTTTCCTCCCGCCCTTTATAGTTTCTTAGGTTCTATTAGATATGCGTCATTTCCTCACTCATGTAGATTTAGCTACATTTCATTCGTTATTCCTGTCTCTAATTATAACCTAATTTACTATAACACAGCCGGCAGCCGTACAATTACCTGCTCGGCTTATTTAGCATTTTTCCCTAAAAATAGCAAGGATTTATAAGGTATGACCCATTTTTTTTGCTTTAACTTCCATATAAGAATCAGTCTCAGAGTTAGTATGCGCTACATGCTTTACAGTAGATTCGACTATAATTCCATATTTTTCAAGATCTTGCGTTTTCTTAGGGTTATTTGTAAGTAAATTAACCTTAGAAATACCAAAGATTTTTAGCATTGCAGCTGCTGGCCACATAATCCTTACGTCATCTGGAAAACCCATTGCAAGGTTTGCATCTACAGTATCTAGTCCATTATTTTGAAGATGGTAGCACCTTAGTTTATTTGAAAGACCAATCCCGCGACCTTCCTGCATTAAATACATTATTATCCCTCCCCCACATTCTGCCATTTTACTTATGGCGCTATGTAGCTGGTCATAACAGTCGCATGTGATAGATGCAAATAAATCGCCAGTATAACAAGCTGAATGTAGCCTTACTAATGGCGTATCTGCTTTTGCGCCATCTCCAATGATAATCGCGTAATGCTCTTTCGATGCAAAATTAGATTTAAACGCAACCATTTCTACAGGAACATCAATATTCCTTAGCTTAAGTGGACTACGTGAAATCTCTCTAAAATTGTTTTGTAAATTCTCATCATCAAAATCAATTAGTAAAGATTCATAATTTCTGTATAAATTTTCATCATCTGCTTCAAACAGTAAAAAGCACGGAACAATCTCAAGGTTACTTGCTAAATAAATAAGGTGATTAAAAAAATTATCATCCGTATTAAAATTTTCTAAGGTAACTGTTTTATATGAGATACCTGATATATCTGTAATCTCATCAAATGATTTATTGTGTATGTCAATTAACAGATTTTCTGAAGTTTCAATTCCTAAATATTTTGCACGATATTTTGATAATACTAAATATTTAGGCTTGTAAAATTCTGAAAGTTTATAAAAATCATTTTCAGTAATTGCGGATAATCCTAGAATTATATAGCTTGATTCTGAATATTTAATATTAATCGGAATACCGTTTGACAAGTCATTTGCTGATTGGTGGAAAAAAATGATTTGGTTAAAAAAGTCTTTGTTCACAAGCCATCCATTTAATTTTGAGTTGTAAAAAAAATTAAAACCACTATTAAAAGTTATTGATTTTTCATTTTTTATGTTCAATATAGGGCTGATAACATAAATTGCAATAAAAGAGCGCATGTGATAATAAGTAAAACACCTTTTAGAGTTTCCTTTTTTGGTGGCGGTACAGATTACCACACATGGTATCAGGAACATGGCGGACAAGTATTATCTACCACTATCGATCACTACTGTTATTTGAATTGCAGATTGCTTCCACCTTTTTTTACGCATAACTCTAGGGTTGTATGGTCGAAAATCGAAGAAGTTATTGAGAATGGTGAAATTGCCCATCCAGTAATCAATGCTGTTTTAAAACTCTTAAATATCGATCTTGGTGTTGAAGTACACCATCAGGGTGATTTACCTGCTCGTTCTGGCATAGGATCAAGTTCAACATTTACAGTGGGGTTTTTAAACTCTATGTATAATGTTTTTGGCTATAGCCCTTCAAAAAAACAATTAGCTGATGAAGCAATATATATTGAACGTCAACACCTTAAAGAAAGTGTAGGTATTCAGGATCAGATTGCTGCAGCTTACGGTGGCTTCAATCACATTAAAATTAACACTGACGGCAGCTATAACGTTATTCCTGTAGATTTATCTGAAGAAAGAAAAGAAGAGCTTAATAGTAATTTATTATTATTCTTTACTGGTGTATCCAGATTTTCTTCAGAAATTGCCTCGAAAAAAATAGATTCAATACCAAATAAATATCAAGAATTATCTACTATGTCACAAATGGTAGACGAAGGAATGAAAATTTTAAATTCAAACACGGATTTAGAACAGTTTGGAAAATTACTACATGAAAGCTGGATACTAAAGCGATCTTTATCAGAATCTGTTAGCACAATTTTTATTGATGAAATCTATGAAACTGCAATGAAACACGGAGCTACAGGCGGCAAAATTTTAGGTGCAGGTGGTGGCGGATTTATCCTGTTTTATGTAAAACCTGAATTTCAGGCAAACGTTATGAAAGCGCTTAAAAATTTATTATATATACCTTTTGGGTTTGATAAAGATGGCGCTCAGGTAATATTTAATCATCATCACAAATACAAACGCTCGGAATTAATTCGTCAGATGAATTTAAATGTAAACCTTAATAACATTAATGATTTATTGCTGGAAACAGCAAGAGGTTAAGCCAATGAACCACGCTCACACCATAAAAGAACAAATTGCGGCAACAAGTTATTTAATTAATCAGGTTGCACAATCTGAAGAAATTATCAATACCGCTTCTCAAATAGCCGATGAAATAATAGCATCTCTTGAAGATGGCGGAAAAATTATTTTTGCAGGAAATGGTGGTAGCGCAGCAGATTCGCAACATTTAGCAGCTGAATTTGTAAGTAAACTTTGTACAGACAGAAACCCGCTTCCTGGTATTGCAATTACAACAGATACATCTGCAATCACAGCTATCGGTAATGACTATGGATATGAGCAGATATTTGCAAGACAACTTCAGGCTATAGGTAAAAGCGGAGACATATTTTTTGCGATTACAACATCAGGAAATTCCAAGAATATTATTGAGGCAATAAAAGTTGCTAAAAAAATGGGTATCAAAGTTATAGGTCTTACTGGAGCAACAGGTGGTGCTATAGCTAATATGTGCGACTACATTATCAAAATTCCATCACCTGATACTGCAAAAGTCCAGGAATGCCATATTATGATTGGTCATATTATTTGTATGATTGTTGAGAATTTTTACTTAGCTAAAGAAAATCATATTGAATTACAATCAGTAGGAGCTTAAATGAAAGCAATAGTTCTGGCTGGTGGAAAAGGAACAAGAATATCACATATTATAGGTGATATTCCAAAGCCGATGATAGAATTTGACAATAAGCCTTTTTTAGAAATACTTTCAGATATTTTCTTTGCTGATGGCATTCAGGAAATAATTTTTTCAATAAGCCATTTGAGCGAAAAAGTAGTTAGCCACTTCCAACAAAAGGAAATTCCAAATGTTACCTTCAATGTTGAAAAAGAACTATTAGGCACTGGTGGAGCTATTTTAAATGCAGTAAATAATTTCGATATTCAGGATAGTTTCATTGCTTGTAATGGCGACAGTTATAACGAATTTAACCTACAAGAAATGGTTCAGTTTCATAAACAAAATAAAAATGATATTACTATACTGGCAAAACACGTGCCAGATAATTCCAGATATGGCACACTAGAAATTGAAGATGGAAAAGTAGTAAAATTTTGTGAAAAAACATCTAACTCAAATGGCGCTATTAATTCAGGTGTTTATATTATAAATCCTAATGTCTTTGCCAAATTTGATTTACCCCAAGTATTTTCATTTGAAACAGATTTTTTAGGTAAGTATACTGATGAGCTTAAGATTGGAGCTTTTGAAAGTAGCGAGTATTTTATTGACTTTGGCATACCTGAAGATTTAGCTTTAGCTTTAATGGAACTGCCAGACATTATTAAAAAACGTAGCTTAGTACATGAAAAAAGCCTTATTTCTTGATCGCGATGGTGTAATTAACATTGATTATGGCTATGTTCATAAGATAGAAAACCTAAAGTTCTTAGATAATATTTTCACTTTAGGAAAATTTGCGATCACAAATGATTTTATTATTATAATAATTACTAATCAGGCAGGTATTGCCAGAGGCTATTATACTGAGGAAGAATTCTTAAATTTTCAAAAAATTATTGAAAATGAATTTGAAAATTATGGTATAAAAATTACGCAAACTTACTATTGCCCTCATCATCCAGAATTTACAAATAAATGTAAATGTCGTAAACCTGAACCTGGTATGATTTTAAAAGCAGCAAGTGATCACAATATAGATTTAGAAACATCAATATTTATAGGCGATAATATAAGCGATATGGTAGCCGCTGAAAAAGCTGGCGTTAAAACACGTATTTTATTACATTCAAAAGACAGCAGTAGTAGTTATTTTGCTGCAAAGGATTTACAAGAGGCTTTAGAATGTTTGCAGAATTTATGCCATATGTCGTAAAGGACAATACTATATTACTCAAAATAAAAGTAAGCCCCGGAGCTTCCAAAAATAAAATTGGTAAAATAGAGAATGATGCAGATAATAAACCTTTTTTAAAAATTTATATATCTACGCCTCCCGTTGATGGCAAGGCAAATAAATATTTAGTCAAATTTTTAGCAGACAATTTAAATATATCGGCATCAAAAATTAAAATTATCTCGGGTCTTACCAGTAAAATTAAAACAATTCAAATTGAAGATATAGCCGAGAACAAAGTAAAAGCTTTTTTAAATGATTCTTTAAATTAAGTATAGTCATCCACAATTATTACTAGTTATTTTCTTGTGGTGGAATATCTAAACAAAGTTTTAGACTACTATCATGCAGAGGCAATGGATAACTTACTATATGCTGTACTGATCGATAACCTGCATTATTAAAATCAGTTACAGTATCAGCTTCACCTTCAATGTTTTTAACAAATGCATCTTGCCAAAATCCAGGAACATCAAAAAGCATAGAACCCGTATCTCGATGCTTAAATACCAGGTATTCTTTTTTGATAATAGTTCTAGGATTATAAGTTTGATATCCCCACAAACATACTTTGGTTGCAGTGCTTGCATCATATTTTCCGTTTTTCATCCCAAGCTTTTTATTTGCTGTATCTAAAGCAATATTTGCAAATTCCCAGCCTAAAATTTTCTTTTTATCACCTACTGCAATTACTTCTTTTCTGCTAGCACCTGGAACTGTTACTAAAATAGATGGATTTTCATAAGAAAAATTACTTGGGCACCCTTTACCAGTAGTACACGCTTCCACTATTGGCAAATCCATATTTGGTCTTTCTACACAGCCTAAAGGATAAGTAATTGAATCTTTTTGTGTATGGAAGCATACATATTTATCATTAGGATTATATCTTACCTGAATAACAACACTTTGAACCTTACCCATTGAAGTTACATAATTTACAGGAACATTACGAGGAAAACTATCCGCAAAATTTATATCTAAAATTATCGAGCTGCTTTCAGAAACCACACCAAAGCGTCTCATTTCAACCTGATTCATACCAGGTGAATTATATTTTGTAGGATGTATATATGGAGTATAAATAATCGACTGAGAGCCTGTTGGTGCTGAACCCTTACCGTTATATACTAAACATTCACTGTCATTTTCATCACGGCACATATTTAACATTAAAGGCATTACACTTGGGCTTGATCCAGCTTTATAGGTAACGCAAGGCAGTCCATAATCACCGATCATCTCACATGCTGGAATAGAGTTATAAGCATTAAAAGGAGTGATTCTAACTGACATTTTAGCAAAACTCGACTTTCTTGCATATGTAAACAGACAAGGATCAGATACTTTAAAAGACTGGTTATTTTCACAAATTTTTTCTATAAAAATAGTCGGTAATGTGTCGTTCTCTGTATAATTATCCTTAAGGTTATATAAAGGTTTATTAGGTATTAGAAAATCAAAATATTTATATTGAAAGTTAGTTAAATTATACGGTTTGGTCTTACCATTCTTCTCCCAGTAAGTAAGAACTTTGGATAAATATTTTAAAGTAGTGCCTCTATCAAAAAAAGACGCAACTTTTGTATTTGGATACATTCCTAAAGACAAATAAAGCTTTTTAAGACCATCATCGTTGAACGTTTGATTAAGGTTAAATGGCTGGTAAAAAACTTTGTGATCGTTCAAATCGACACTATCTGCGAATAACCCTAAATATCTACCACCATCTTTTTCAAAAAGTCGCGCACATATCCGTAAAGGAAACGGAGCAAAATCACAGTCGCCCAAAATATTAAATGTTTTACGGTGATTAAAAGCCATACCAAACATTGTATACCTTACAGGAATTTCTACAAATGGACTAAAATAGCCATATGTCTTGTCCCATGAAGTAACTCCTGCTGGATAATCAATACTCATATTTTTATAAATATCATCGCCAGAATCTACTGTAACATATTGGGCAATATCTTCCCCTTCGCCTGATGAATCTGCCGCAAAAGAAAAGTTAGCACTAATTAATATTATCAAGAATGTAATAATTTTAGTCATCATTTATAAAGCTCTTTATTTTTTATATCTTTTTCATTGCCACTGAGAATATTAATAACATCTTCAAGTCCAGTAATATTGAATTCTAGTATAAGATTATCATTATCTTGTTTAATTAAAAAGTGTTTATATAATAAATTCATACCTTTAATTGTATTGATATCATATGCTGAAAGTAAAGGCTTTAGGTGCGCTCTTGTTGCAATATCTTTATCTGGCAAAAATATTTTAGTCGCAAAACTGTCAAATAGTTCTTTGTTAATTTGTCTGTCTTCTTCGCTATTATAGACTACTAAACTTATTAAGTTTGGATTATCAATTGATATAAAATCCTTTATTACATTTAAGCTATTAGAATCTTTTGTTATTGCTGCATTTATACAGTCAATTATCACTATAACTTTACTATCAAGGTTCTTACTTGATTTATTAATCACTGACCTTAAATCATTTACAAATGATTCATTTATACTAAGCAAATTCATTCTTGCTAGATCTGATATTTCTGTCGATATAAATTCTTCTGAATTAAAATTTTTAGCCATCATAGTATTAGCAAAACCATCTTCAGATTTTGAAGAGAAATATATACATTTAGTATTTAAATGAGATGATTCAGAGGCTAGAAACCTAGCAATAGCAGATTTGTAAGTGCCTTTAGGCCCTATTATGACTGTATTACCCTTGCCTTCTTTATTATGAAAATTAAAGAAATAAGGCGTTCCCTGATTAGTTCTGAATATCGTAACTGGACTTCCCCATAGGCTATTCGTTCTGCCCGCAGGATAATTATTTAGCGATAAAAATCCACCTAATAATGAGAATGGAAGAGGTGATTTTCTTCTGACAAAACTAAAGTTAGCTGGAAGCTGCGACCAAAATAAATCTTCCATAGCAAGGTCTTCCCGATAGAACATAAAGCCATTTTCACTAAGTGCCGCTGTAAAACGCTTAATTTGCTGGTTTAATTTATCCTGAGTAGGTGCGCTAATCATTACAGTTATTTGAGAATCCCCAAAATCCGTATTAGTACCCTTACCCCCTGCCATGATTCTATCTAAACCCATCATTCTTCTAAAATCAGCATCTAAGCTTACATCAAAAATATAGTTTTGATATTTAAACTGTTCTTCAGCTTTATTCTTATTTATAAAACCCATTGTTTGGGTTATTACCATTTGCTCAGGAAGTAATAGCAAGTTGTTTAAATACTTTGTTGCTGTCTCATGGTATTCTTTTATAGAAAACATTGCTCCAAAATACTTACCCTTATTTGACATAATTTCAAATGAATTATTACCAAACGCAGATTTCTGATTAATGAGATATTTAGATAAATCTACAATTGGAACTGTAAGCTCTTCTTGCCTTAAATTTATGATCTTACTAAAAAATTCGACTGGCTGCGATCTGGTACCATTTTCAGTATTAACTATTTTTAGAACTTCAGCACCACAATCCTTTAGATCATCAACTATGGAATCCACAACCTGTTTAAGTGATTGGTGTATTTTTGTGATGTAATTATTATGGATACGAGTTAGCGAATCAAAAGTAAGAGAGTTTAATATATTACTAAAGGTGTTTAGTTTAAATTCCTGCCCTCTTATCACTATCGTAATGTATATTTCATTGATGAACTTATCATTCCAGTAATTTTTTTCTACCCATTGCTTGTGTATGTAGTGCGAAACTTTATTTGCAAATGGCTGCGAAGTATCTATGTTACGTCTGGTTCTTATTGTATGAACCCATATAGCTATATCTGTTGAGTTGATATTTTTAATTAGGGATTTTCTAATAAGCTCACGAATTTCTGAATTATCTTTATCTGTAAGATCTGTAAGACCCGAAACTTTTATAACCTGTAGAATATCGCCATTTTTTGTAATAATAGACTTTGGATCAATATGACAAGCGTATGGAATAAAGTCAGAGGAAGGGATTTCTAAGCGAAACTGATTTTGTTTATTTTGATAATCAACAACCCTATGTTTTAACTTACTAAAAAAACTCACAATTTATGCACCTAAAAAAAATGTGGCAATATTTGAATATTACCACATTTTTATTAAAATCAATAATTTATTGTTGCGAACTACTACTTGCTGGTGCTGGGGTACCTGTACCACAAAATGCAGCTAGACCAGAACCTGATGCGCCACTTAAGAACAATACTAAATAAGGCGCCGCTGGAATTGCTGCAACACCAATTGCAGTTGCAATTGCTACACCCCAAGAAATTTTACCAACGAATAACATAAAGCATAAGAAAATAATAGCTACTGTCGCAATACCTTTACCGATAGGACCTACTAATTTTTCAATAACTTTACATAGAGCCTGACTGATACCATCATCAGCTGTTGCTCCGCCTGCACCTGTATTAGCGTAAGATACACTTACTGTTGCAGATGATAAAGTAAAAATCACAGAAAACATAATTAAAAATGATTTAAAAACTTTGAAGAAATCTTTCATAGTATAACTCCATAAAATGAATATTTAGCTTAGTTACCAATGAGTGAACTGTATAGTAACCAACCCATAAACTTAACTATTTAATTAGATTTTATATGGATTTTTTCAGTTTGTCTAGTCACTTATGCAAAAATTTGTAAAATATATGAAATTTTTAACAATTAAATGATTTTTATATATTTTACAGTAGTTTAGACAATTAATTACTTTCTGCTTCATTAAGCCCTGTAATTTTTTGAATTTTAAGTTTTGCTGTATCTAACTTTTCACTACAGTGCTTTTTAAGCATGTTTGCATATTCAAAATTTTGGATAAGATAATCAAGAGAGTTTTTACCACCTTCTAAGTTTTTTACAATTGCTTCAAGCTCTGTTAAAGCTTGCTCAAAACTCATGTTATTAATTTCATCTGGTGTATATGATTTAGTCATAGCTAACCTCGTTTATATTATTTTGTTTAAAGATATAGAAGTAAAATATTCTTTCAAGAGGTTTAAACAAAAAAAGGCGGGTTACCCCGCCTTTTTTTAAAAGCAATTAAAGCTTACGCTGTTTTAACTTCTTCATCTTCTTTAGCTTTAGCAGCCTTAGATTTATTGATGATTTCAACATCACGCTGAGCTGCAACCTTTTTCACCTGGTTTACATAGAAACCTGTACCCGCAGGTATTAATCTACCCACAATTACGTTCTCTTTGAGTCCGAGTAATTTATCACTCTTACCACAAACAGCAGCTTCTGTAAGAATCCTTGTTGTATCCTGGAACGATGCAGCAGAGATAAATGAACGTGTCTGTAAAGATGCCTTTGTAATACCCTGAAGTACTCTAATAGCTCTAGCAGCTCTATAGCCTTGCTGCTCAGCTTTAGCATTAATTTCATCAAACTCGTCTTTATTCACCTGTTCACCAGCAAGTAAGGTTGTTTCACCACCATCTGTAATCTCAACTTTTTGCATCATTTGACGTAATACAACTTCAATGTGCTTATCATCGATTTTTACACCCTGCAGGCGGTAAACTTGTTGAATTTCGTTCACAACATAACGTGTAAGCGCTTCAACACCCATAATCCTTAAGATATCATGCGGAACTGGATTACCATCCATAAGCATGTCACCTTTACGAACAAAGTCACCCTCAGCTACAGTTACGTGCTTACCTTTTGGAATTAAATATTCAACCGGATCATTGTCATGATCAGCAGGTCTGATTGTGATTCTTCTTTTGCTCTTATAGTCTTTACCAAACTCTACAACACCATCGATATCACTGATGATTGAGTGATCTTTAGGTTTTCTTGCTTCGAAAAGCTCCACAACCCTAGGAAGACCCCCGGTAATATCACGTGTTTTGGTAGATTCTCTTGGAATCCTTGCAATTACGTCACCCGCATGGATATTGCTGTTATCGCTTACGCTAAGAATAGAGTTTACAGGCAAGAAATATCTAGCATCAAGACCATTTGCAAGAGTTAGAATATTTCCTTTATCATCAAGAATATTGATTCTTGGACGTAAGTCTGTACCACGTGACTGTTGTTTCCAGTCAGTAATTACTTTACTTGAGATACCTGTTGATTCATCAACTACTTCTCTCATAGAAACACCTTCTACAAGGTCAGCGAACTGAATCTTACCTGTTTTCTCAGTAATGATTGGCATGGTATATGGATCCCAATCAGCAAGTCTTGTGCCTTTTGTAACTTTTGTATTATCATCAAAGTAAAGTTTAGAACCATAAGGGATTTTAAATCTTGCTTTCTCGTTCTTATTATCGTCGATGAGTAATAATTCACAGTTACGGCTCATTACAATCATTTTGCCCTGACTATCAATTACCACGTTACGGTTAATAAGTTTTAATGTTGCATCATGAGTTGCATCAACGTTAGAGATCTCAATACTCTTTGTCGCAGCACCACCAATGTGGAACGTTCTCATTGTAAGCTGTGTACCCGGCTCACCAATTGACTGAGCAGCGATTACACCAACAGCTTCACCTACGCTTACAAGCGAACCTGTAGCGAGATCACGACCATAACATGTCGCACAAATACCGCTTGCGCTTTCACAAGTAATAGCAGAACGGATTAAGATGCTATCAATACCAGCAGCTTCTACTTTTTCTACTAATCTTTCGTCAAGTAACTGACCAGCTTTTACAATGAGCTCGTTTGTTACGCTATGATGAATATCTCTAGCAGATGTTCTACCGAGAATCGTATCAGCGAGAGTTACAACTACTTCACCACCATCGATAACTGGTTTTGCTTCAATACCTTGTGTTGTACCACAATCCATTTCTGTAACGATACAATCCTGAGATACGTCTACTAACCTTCTTGTAAGGTAACCAGAGTTTGCTGTTTTTAAAGCAGTATCCGCAAGACCTTTACGCGCACCGTGTGAAGAGTTAAAGTACTCAAGTACTGATAATCCTTCTTTAAAGTTAGAGATAATTGGGGTTTCAATAATCTCACCACTTGGTTTTGCCATAAGACCACGCATACCAGCCAGCTGTTTAATCTGAGCTGCAGAACCCCTCGCACCTGAGTGCGCCATCATGTAAATAGAATTTACTTTCTGGAGGTTATTTTTATTAGTGTTATTTTTATCGCCAGCAGAAATTTCTTTCATCATGTCGTCCGCTACTTTATCAGTACAACGTGACCATGCGTCAATTACTTTGTTGAATTTCTCACCACTTGTAATTAAACCTTCTGTATATTGACGATCAAATTCTTTAATTTCACTTAAAGTACTATCAATGTGCTGTGTCTTACTTTGTGGTACAACCATGTCGTCTTTACCGATAGAAATACCAGATTTACAAGCGTGATTGAAACCTAACTGCATAAGTCTATCAGCGAAAATTACTGTATTTTTCTGACCACACTCACGATAGATAGTATCAATTAAATTTGAAATTTCTTTCTTTGTTAAAAGCTTATTTACAACTTCAAATGGAACATAATGATCTTTAGGTAAAAGATCAGCAACCATCATACGACCAGCTGTTGTCTCTACTACTTTAGTCATTACTGTGCCATCAAATGATTTAGCTGTTCTTCTGCACTTAATTTTTGCATGAAGAGTAATTACGCCACTAAAGAGCGCATGCTCAATTTCTGACATTGAAGAGAATACAATTCCCTCACCTGGTTCATTATCCAGTTGCATTGTAACATAGTACAAACCAAGTACGATATCCTGAGATGGTACAATAATAGGCTTACCGTTTGAAGGGGCAAGAATATTATTTGTAGACATCATAAGAACACGTGCCTCAAGCTGCGCTTCTAATGATAATGGTACGTGAACCGCCATCTGATCACCGTCAAAGTCCGCGTTGAACGCAGCACACACTAACGGATGTAATTGAATAGCTTTACCTTCAATAAGTAATGGCTCAAATGCCTGAATACCAAGTCTGTGGAGTGTAGGAGCACGGTTAAGTAACACTGGGTGTTCCCTAATTACTTCTTCTAAGATATCCCATACTTCTGGCTTCTCAGCTTCTACCATTCTTTTAGCGCTTTTAAGCGTATTTGTAATACCATAAAGCTCAAGTTTAGAATAAATAAATGGTTTGAATAATTCTAAAGCCATTTTCTTTGGAAGACCGCACTGGTGTAACTTAAGTGTAGGACCTACTACGATTACCGAACGACCAGAATAGTCCACACGCTTACCAAGTAAGTTCTGACGGAAACGACCTTGTTTACCTTTTAACATGTCACTAAGTGACTTAAATGGTCTTTTGTCAGCTTTCTTAATTACTTTACCGCGGCGACCATTATCAAATAATGCGTCCACTGATTCCTGGAGCATTCTTTTTTCGTTACGTACGATAATGTCAGGCGCTCTTAAATCTAAAAGTCTTCTTAAACGGTTATTTCTGTTAATAACTCTTCTGTAAAGTTCGTTAAGATCACTTGTTGCAAAACGTCCACCGTCTAACATTACAAGCGGTCTTAATTCTGGTGGCATTACTGGAACAGCATCCAGAATCATCCACTCAGGCTTGTTATTTGATTCAATGAAATCTTCAACTAACTTTAAGCGCTTTACAATTTTCTTTTTTCTAATTTCAGAAGAAGTTTCTGTAAGCTCAATTCTAAGCTCTGCCCTTATTGCTTCTAAATCAAAATCCTGAAGCATTTTTTTAACAGCTTCAGCACCGATCATTGCAGTAAAAGCATCTTCACCGAAATCATCCTGAGCTTTAATATATTGATCTTCTGTAAGTAAATCTTTCGCAGCAAATGGAGAAAGACCAGGATCAACTACGATATATGATTCAAAATAAAGAACTTTTTCCAAATCCTTAAGTGCGATATCTAAAAGCACACTTATTCTAGATGGAAGGGACTTTAAAAACCAAATATGTGCAACTGGTGTAGCAAGCTCAATATGACCCATTCTGTCACGTCTAACTTTAGAAGTTGTTACTTCCACACCACATTTCTCACACACAAGTCCGCGATATTTCATACGCTTATATTTACCGCAAAGACATTCATAATCTTTTACAGGTCCAAAAATACGCGCACAGAATAAACCGTCTCTTTCTGGTTTGAAAGTACGATAGTTAATGGTCTCAGGTTTTTTTACCTCACCATAAGACCATGATCTAATTGCTTCAGGGCTAGCTAAAGAAATTTTGATAAAATCAAAATTATCAACAGCTGACTGGCCGAACATATTAAAATTGCTCATCTAAAACCCCTTCCTATTAATTCTCAATTTTAATTTCATTTTCAAGCTCAACGTTGAGGCAGAGAGATCTTAACTCTTTTACCATAACGTTAAATGACTCTGGAATACCACATTCGAAGTTTTGATCACCCCTAATGATAGATTCGTAAATTTTAATCCTTCCTGTTACGTCATCCGACTTAACTGTAAGCATTTCTTGTAGTGTATATGCAGCACCGTAAGCTTGTAATGCCCAGCATTCCATCTCACCGAATCTTTGACCACCAAAGTGGGACTTACCACCAAGAGGCTGCTGCGTTACTAAGCTGTAAGGACCAATAGATCTTGCGTGAATCTTATCATCTACAAGGTGGTGTAACTTAAGCATATACATGTAACCGACTGTAACTTTACGGTTAAACATATCACCAGTTCTACCATCAAATAAGCTTACCTGACCGCTTGTTGCAAGACCAGCAAGATCTAGCATTCTATTAACGTCTTTTTCTTTAGCACCATCGAATACAGGAGTTGCAAAATATACGCCGCGCTTCATTCTTGCAGCATAATCAATAAGCTCATCTTCAGATAAATTATCTATGAATTTAGAACTATTTTGCTCTTCATAAATTCCTTTAAGTAAATCACGTAATGAATCAATCTTCTCTGTTTTGTACCTAATATTATCAATCGTATTCGATATTTTCTTACCGATACCAGCAGAAGCCCAACCTAAGTGAGTCTCTAAAATCTGACCAATATTCATTCGCGAAGGTACACCGAGTGGGTTTAACACCATGTCAACAACAGTACCATCTTCCATGTACGGCATGTCTTCTTGTGGTAACACCCTTGATACAACACCCTTGTTTCCGTGACGACCAGCCATTTTATCACCAGGCTGTAATTTATGTTTCATCGCGATATAAACTTTTACGACTTTTAAAGCACCTTGTGGTAACTCATCGCCAGCTTGTACTTTTTCTACTTTAGAAGCAAAACGCTTGTTAAGTTTGTCTGATAATTCATCATATTGTTTTTTGAGAATATCAAACTGATTCATAACGTCCTGATTTGCTACTGTAAACTGCCATAACTGACCTTTAGAGTAGTTATCAAAAGTTTCTTCAGTAATTGTATCACCTGGTCTTGCACCTTTTGGTCCAGAAACAATTTCCTGGTTTAAAAGTACTTCACGTAATCTTCCATATACATAATTATCAAGAATTGCCATTTCGTCATCACGATCTTTAGATAATCTATCGATTTCCTGACGCTCTATAGCAAGTGATCTTTCATCTTTCTCAACACCACGGCGAGATAATACTTTTACAGATACGATTGTACCAGTTACCCCAGGCGGAACATGAAGTGACGAATCTCTTACGTCAGCTGCTTTTTCACCAAAGATTGCGCGAAGTAATTTTTCTTCTGGAGTCATTGGCGATTCACTCTTAGGAGTTACTTTACCAACTAAAATGTCACCAGCTTTTACTTCAGCACCGATGTGTACAATACCTGTTTCATCTAAATGTCTTAATGATTCTTCACTTACGTTTGGAATATCACGTGTTACTTCTTCAGGACCTAATCTGGTATCCCTTGCAACAACTTCAAATTCCTCGATATGAATTGATGTGAAAATATCATCTTTTACAATACGTTCTGAAATAAGGATTGAATCCTCAAAGTTATAACCATTCCACGGCATGAACGCTACCAGAACGTTACGACCTAACGCAAGCTCACCGTTTGCTGTACTTGGACCGTCGGCAATAACCTGTCCTTTTTCTACGTAATTACCAACTTTTACAAGTGGCTTTTGTGTAATACATGTATTGTAGTTTGAACGCTGATATTTAAGTAAGTTATAAATATCCACACCAGGAGATTCTTCAGAATCGCCTGCTTCAGATCTGATAACGATACGAGTAGAGTCAACCTGATCAACATAACCGCTTCTTTTCGCAATTACTGTTACACCAGAATCCTGAGCTACTAAGCCTTCGATACCTGTACCTACGAATGGAGCATCTGTATAAATAAGTGGAACCGCTTGACGTTGCATGTTCGATCCCATAAGAGCACGGTTCGCATCATCGTTCTCTAAGAATGGAATAAGCGATGCCGCAACAGATACTAATTGCATTGGTGTTACGTCAATGAAGTCAATCTTGTCTGGAGTAGACATGATAAAGTCACCATTTTTACGACAAGATACTAATGACTGAGCAAACCTTTTTTCATTATCAAGCTCTGCGTTTGCCTGAGCAATTGTATATTTTACTTCTTCAATTGCAGACAAGTAAACAACATGGTCCGTTACCTTACCATCTATAATTTTACGGTATGGACTTTCGATAAAACCAAGTGAGTTAATTCTTGCAAATGTAGAAAGTGAGTTAATAAGACCAATGTTTTGACCTTCTGGTGTTTCAATCGGACAAATACGACCGTAGTGAGTGTGGTGTACGTCACGCACCTCAAAGCCTGCTCTGTCTCTTGTTAAACCGCCGGGACCTAATGCAGAAAGTCTTCTTTTATGTGTTACTTCTGATAAAGGATTTGTTTGATCCATAAACTGAGAAAGTTGGGAAGAACCAAAGAATTCTCTAACAACGTTTCCAAGTAATTTTGAATTAATAAGATCATGTGGCATTACAGTATCAACGTCTACGCTAGACATTCTTTCCACTACTGTTCTTTCCATTCTCACAATACCAATTCTGAACTGGTTTTCCATGAGTTCACCAACAGATCTTACCCTTCTGTTACCTAAGTGATCGATATCGTCAATTTCACCGAAGCCATCTTTTACTTTTACAAGCATTTTTAATGCTTCAACGATATCTTCTTTTGTAAGTGTTCTAACTGTTTCTTCTGTGTTTAAGTCTAGTCTTGCATTGATTTTCACACGACCTACTGTAGATAAATCATAACGATCACCATTAAAGAATAAATTCTCAAATGTAGATTTTGCAGCATCAACAGTCGCAGGCTCACCTGGACGAAGTACTCTGAATATATCAATTAATGAATCTTCTATAGTTACGTTTTTATCAATGAAAAGAGTATTACGAATGTAAGGACCTGTTGTAATATTATCAATATTAAGTACGCCAAGTTCTTTGATACCCATTGTAACTAAAGCATCAACGGTATTCTCGCCTAATTCGTAACCTGCTTCAAAGAAAATTTCACCTGTGTTTTTATCAGCAACTTCTTCTGCTAAATAAAGACCGATTAAATCTTCGTTATCAACGAAATAATTTTTAAGTCCGTCTTCAACTAATTTTTTTGCCATTCTTGGGGTAATTTTGCTTCCAGCTTCTAGAAGCACCTTACCTGAATCGGCATCTACTAAATCTTTAATAAGTTTAGTACCCTTCATTTTTTCAGGTACAAACTCTGTTATCCATCTTTTTCCACTTCTTTTGTATACTACTTTTGAGTAGAAAAGATCTAAAATTTCTTTTGTATTATAACCCAAAGCTCTAAGTAATGTAGAAACATAAAGCTTTCTTTTTCTGTCAATACGGAAGTACATTAAGTCTTTCGCATCGAATTCTACATCGAGCCATGAACCTCTGTATGGTATAAATCTTGTAGCATATAAATATTTACCTGAAGCATGTGTCTTACCACCATCGTGGTCAAAGAACACACCAGGTGATCTATGCATTTGTGATACGATTACTCTTTCAGTACCATTTATGATAAACGTACCATTTTCTGTCATGAGTGGAATATCACCCATGTAAACTTCTTGTTCTTTAATACCTTTAATTTCGCGTGAAGCTGTATCTTCATCAACATGCCAAACTATTAAACGTAAAACTACTTTAAGAGCCGCAGAATAAGTAATACCTCTCTGACGACATTCTTCAACATCATACTTAGGATTTTCTAATCTATATTCTACGAATTCTATAGTTGCTGTGTTATTAGCGTCGCTAATAGGAAAAGTTGAACTTAAAACTTCTTGCAAGCCAACGTTTTTTCTTTCTTGTGGTAATTTTTCAGACTGTAAAAAATCATCATATGAATTAATTTGAACTTGAATTAAGTTTGGTATTTGCGTTACTGCTTCAATCTTACTGAATGATTTTCTAACTATTGGAGATGTTGAATTGAACTTCATCGAGTCTAACCCCGTGGGAATTAAAGTTAGTTACTTATAAAAAAAATGCGTAAAGGGCGCTTAGTTAAACGCCCTTCACAATTTAAGCTAAATAATAATTATTTAACTTCAACTTTAGCACCTGCTGCTTCAAGTTGTTGTTTAATTTTTTGCGCTTCGTCTTTAGAAACACTTTCTTTAACAACTTTTGGAGCACCATCAACTAAGTCTTTAGCTTCTTTTAAACCAAGAGCAGGAACAATTGCTCTGATTTCTTTAATTACGTTGATTTTGTTAGCACCGCCATCAACTAATGTTACTGTAAACTCTGTTTGTTCAGCAGCAGCTTCACCACCACCCGCAGCAGGCATAGCAGCCATAGCAACAGGAGCAGCAGCAGAAACGCCCCACTTTTCTTCAAGCATTTTTGAAAGCTCTGCAGCTTCCATAACTGTTAATGCAGAGAGTTCGTCAACGATTTTATCAAGTTTAGACATTTTTATCCTCAAACTATTTTAATTAATAAACAATTACCTATCACAATGATAATTACTTTGCAAGCATTATATCATTATTTAGTTGCATAGGCATTAACAACCCTAGCAATCTGACTTGGAACGGCATTAAGAACACCAGCAATTTTTGTTGCAGGTGCGTTAATTGTACCAATAATTTTTGCACGAAGCTCATCGAGCGAAGGCAGAGTAGCAAGAACTTTAACACCTTGAGCGTTAAGAGCCTTACCATTTAATGCACCACCAACAATCTTAAGTGCTTCGTTGCTTTTCGCAAACTCGCTGATTGCTTTAACAAAAGCAGGATCGTTTGAATAAGCTATAGCTATTGGACCTGTTAAAAATTGCTCTAGACAATCAAATTCTGTGTCCTTAATTGCTATTTTTACTAGCTTATTTTTTGCGATTTTCATGTGTCCCGAAGAAGCACGAATTTTTCTTCTGAGCTCAGTTATTGCAGCAACGGTCAAGCCATGATAATGAAATACAATAGCAATTGAATTTGCACTTAATGTATCATTAAGATTTGACACTAACTGGATTTTTTGATTTTTACGCACTTTATCTCTCCAAATGCATAATTGACACAATCATCTACTCTAAAACCGAACTAATTTCAAGTTTTATCGCAGGACCCATAGTCGTTGTAATAAACAATGACTTAAGATAAGTACCTTTAGCTCCACTTGGTCTAGCTTTAACTAATGCACCTACAAAGACTTTAACGTTATCAGCAATCTTGTTTGTATCAAAACTAGCTTTAGCAACGCCCGCATGGACGATACCAGCTTTTTCAGCTCTGAATTCTACTTGACCAGCTTTTACGTTTTTAACAGCCTGTGCAACATCCATTGTTACAGTACCAAGTTTTGGATTTGGCATCATACCTCTTGGACCAAGAACTTTAGCAACCTTACCGATTGCAGCCATCATGTCTGGTGTCGCAATACATCTGTCGAAGTTTACTTCACCAGCAGCTACTTTATCAATAAGCTCATCAGAACCTACAACATCCGCGCCAGCAGCTTTAGCTTCTTCAGCTTTAGCACCTCTTGCGAATACTGCAACTTTTAAAGTTTTACCTGTTCCGTGCGGTAATGATACTACACCACGTACGTTTTGATCAGAATGTCTTGTATCAACACCTAAATTGGCAACGATATCAACAGACTCATCAAATTTAGCTTTTGGTAAATCTTGAATTAAGCTTATTGCATCTGAAAGGCTATAAAATCTAGCACTATCAACCATTGCAAGTTTTGCAGCATAATTCTTAGGAAGTTTTTGTGTTTTAGTCTGGTTTTTATTTGCTTTCATAAACTTACTCCACAACCTCAATGCCCATAGATTTAGCAGAACCAGCAATCATGCTAGCTGCAGCTTCTTCATCATTGGCATTCATGTCTTTCATTTTTTTCTTCGCGATTTCTAGAATTTGCGCTTTTGTAATTTTACCTACTGTTGCGCCCTTGCCTGTGGTTTGTGAACCTTTGGCAACGTTTGCAGCTTTTTTTACGAAGAAAGAAACCGGAGGCTCTTTAGTTTCAAAAGCGAAAGTTTTATCACTAAAAACTGTAATAACTACAGGAATTGGCGTACCAGGTTCTGTAGATTGAGTTTTAGCGTTAAATTGCTTACAGAATTCCATAATATTCAAACCCCTTTGACCAAGAGCTGGACCAATTGGCGGAGATGGGTTTGCTTTACCTGCAGGAACTTGCAATTTAATATAACCAGTAATTTTTTTGGCCATACTTTTTTTCCTCTGTTTCTATAAATAACAAATTTAAGATTTTGAAACTTGTCCAAAATCTAAGTCAATAACGGTAGCTCTACCGAAAATCGAAACGGCCACTTTGAGCCTTGATTTTACAGCATCTACCTCTTCTACAACCCCAACAAACGACTCGAATGGACCATCAATAATTCTTACTGAATTACCCACTTCGTAGTTATCAGAAAATTTAGGCGCAAGAGCGGCCTGCTCAATGTGCTCGAAGATTTTCTTTACTTCTCTTTCTGATATAGGCTGAGGCTTATTGTTAGCACCTAAGAAATTAGTTACCTTAGGAATATTTCTAATCATATGCCATGTATCATCATTCATGACCATTTTAGCTAGCACATAACCAGGAAATATCTTTTTCTCAGCATTAACTTTCTTGCCTCTTTTAACCTCAACCACACCTTCTGTTGGAACGAGAACTTCTTCAATAAGATGGTCTACACCTAAAGCTTTAGCTTTCTCTAAAATAGATTGAGCTACTTTTTTCTCCTGACCTGATAGACTATATAAAACATACCATCTTGCGTCTGACATTATTTTTATCTCCCAAAACTCAATATGTATTGAACTATTTTCATAATTGCCGAGTCAACAAACAAAAAGAAAAGAGAAAACACTACTACTGCGGCTACTATAACACCACATGTAATTAAAGTCTCTTTTCTCGCAGGAAAACTTATTTTCTTTGCTTCTTGTTTAACTTGTCTAACAAAATCAGTAACTTTAATGCTACTCATAAAACCATCTTACTTATTTGGCAGGAGCGAGAGGAATCGAACCCCCAACCGCTGGTTTTGGAGACCAGTGCTCTACCAATTGAGCTACACTCCTATAAACCCTGCTTATTAAAACAAGCGGCCAAAGTATTTCTACTCGGGCCGCTGATAAATTTTGTACTACTGTACGATTTTTGCCACTACACCGGCACCTACAGTTCTACCGCCTTCACGGATAGCGAAGCGTAAGCCTTCATCCATAGCGATAGGAGCTATAAGTTCCACTGTAATCTTAACGTTATCACCAGGCATAATCATTTCCTTACCAGCTGGTAAGAATACCTGACCTGTTACGTCTGT